>JAPORV010000490.1 GCA_026710055.1 Aestuariivita sp. | reverse complement strand
AGGAGGCCATCTTTTAAGGTGATGGACCGGGTACGACGCTCATCGGGAAGCGCGGCAAAGGAGGTGCCCACTATCTTGAGCAACCCTGGCATTGATAGATACTTTCGGAAAGACTGTTTCATGAATCTGCTCGCTTTTTATGATTGTTGCGAGCATTCTCACATATTCAACTCAAAAGTCACCGAAGAATTTTTCCATTGATTTTTGTCAGCAATTGAAATGATTGAATAAAAAAATTAGCGGGAATTGCTGCCATATCAGGGATAAGGTGCCACTCCCCTGTAACGCCAACCGTGTGGGCTCTACGGGGTGTTCCTCTCCTTTGCGCGGGTGCCCGCGCTTTGTCTTCCTTTTCTTTTTGACTGACTTTTATTTCTTCAACGGTGTCTCACGCGCTTCAATCACGTGACAGATGTCAAACAACTGTCTCTGCCTACGCCCCTTGAATCAATGCTTTGTGCATCTGCTCAGGTCAGGATGTTTCCGCAAATCAAGCAAACGCCCGTGAAAAAAGTGATTCACTCGCAAGAGCCGAGACACGCTCCTACCCACATGAGACGACGCAAAGGAGGGTCACACGGTAACCGATCAATCAAATCCCGGGTGGTGGGCGTGTCCCAGATGGCCTTGACGATCAAGGGCGGCGACAAAGCACTGGTGTTTTTCGTTCAAGGGGGTTAGTTCCGAATTCAATGCAAGGCCTCATTCCCCTTAACGTTGGTTCTAGAGATGTGATACGTATCCATATCAGTTTCGAAGCTTTTAAGTTGAGCTTATTTGTCGATGATTGAATGAAAGCGCCGAATCTTGGTTTAAAGACGCGGTTTTGATCTATTCCTGACTTCGACGGTTTATTTTGGAAAAGTATTTATTTCCAATGCCTTGGATTTTGAGCCAGGCACACTACTCGGCGTTTTCACAAGAATTCAGTATCCGCTCCCCGATCTCCTAGCGATGGCCTTGCTGATTTCGAAAGGGCGCGTGGTTGTGTCGCCCCCCAGCCCAGGATGGCGTAGATCTCCTTTGCTTCTTCGCCGAGTAGAGAAGGAAGGGTGTCGTATTGACGCGCGTCAGGATCATATAGGACGGAAAACTTCCAATCGGTTAGGGCTACGTGAATCCCCTTTGGCACCATCGGATATTTTGTGAGCGCAATGCGGTAGGCTAGAGGGGTGTGGATCCGCCGATCGGTTTAGGGGAAGAGTGGCCGAGCCCGCCGATCGCGCCTCATCATCCGAACGCGCTCCTCCCCTGCCAAAGTTGCCGATCATGGGTGAAGAGTGCCACAACGTTGCTCCCTTTGAGATGGGGCACCACACCCCGCAACCCCTCTCAGGCTTTGGCCACCTTTACGTTCTCTTCGTTCCCCTCAATGGGCGACTCGCCGACCCTCCGAACATCATGGTGCGTCCCGCTTTTCCTGAATGCCTCGTTCCGATCATGCGCATCCTCACGGGCACATGTCGGACTGTGGAAATAACAAGATGGCGTCTGTGAAGGCGAAAGATACCGACATGGATTATGCAGCCAACTGCAGTTGGCCCGTGATGGCAAATTTAGTCAGTAGTATGCTCTATGTGATTTTAAGGCATTTGACAATCTGTATTAACTACATATCATTTTTGTTATCTTCTTTGCTGATATTCAATATTGAATTATATGCGAGTCAATTGTTATTCAAAGAATAGTGAAATTTTATATCATCAGGATAAGCCGATTGCTGCTTTCTATCAACATCTACGCGCTTAATAATTCAGGATTAGATCATGACATTCAAACCCGCTAAATGGCCCCGTAAATTGCGCAGTCAGGAATGGTATGGCGGCATATCAAATCACACGATTTATCACCGAGGATGGCTCAAAAACCAGGGCTACCCGAGCGATCTTTTTGATGGACGTCCAATAATCGGCATTCTGAACACATGGTCGGATCTAACACCGTGCAACGGTCATCTACGGGAGTTGGCGAAAAAGGTCAAAGCCGGAATCTGGGAAGCAGGTGGTTTCCCAGTAGAAGTGCCCGTTTTTAGTGCTTCAGAAAACACCTTCCGTCCCACCGCTATGATGTTCCGCAACCTCGCCGCTCTATCAATCGAAGAGCAAATTCGCGCTCAACCGATTGATGGAGCTGTGCTGCTGGTCGGTTGCGATAAGACCACCCCGTCCCTATTAATGGCAGCGGCTTCAACCGATATCCCATCTATCGTAGTTACTGGCGGTCCGATGCTGAACGGTTACTTTCAGGGCGAAGCGGTTGGTGCTGGCACCCATCTTTGGAAGTTCTCTGACGCTGTGAAGACTGGGAAAATGACTCAAGAAGAATTTCTGGACGCTGAACAAGACGTAACCCGTTCCAGCGGCACCTGCAATACAATGGGCACTGCTAGCACCATGGCCTCTATGGCCGAAGCCCTTGGTATAGCGCTTTCTGGCAACGCCGCAATTCCTGCCGTGGACAGCCGCCGTCGCGTGATGGCGCAGCTTTCGGGCCGACGCATCGTACGGATGGTCAAAGACGATCTGAAACCTTCGGATATCATAACCAAAGAAGCCTTTGAAAACGCCATTCGAACTAATGGAGCAATTGGTGGATCGACTAACGCAGTGATCCACCTACTGGCGATTGCTGGGCGCATTGGCATTGATTTGTCGTTGAATGATTGGGACCGCTGCGGACGCGGCGTTGCGACCATTGTGAATCTCGCCCCATCAGGAAAGTATCTAATGGAGGAGTTCTTTTATGCTGGTGGCTTGCCAGTTGTACTTAAACAACTTGGCGAAAGTGGACTTTTGCACAAGGATGCTCTGACCGTCAGCGGCAGCACGATCTGGGATGAAGTCAAAGATGTTATCAACTGGAACGACGACGTCATTCGCCCGTTGGACAATGCCTTAACCAATGAAGGTGGTATCGCTGTTCTCAAAGGTAATCTGGCCCCCAAGGGAGCTGTGCTCAAACCCTGTGCGGCATCAGAACACCTAATGAAACATCGCGGTCGCGCAGTTGTGTTCGAAGATATCGACGACTACAAGGCCAAGATCAACGACGACAGCTTAGATGTGGATGAAACCTGTATCATGGTGCTGAAGAATTGCGGCCCAAAAGGTTATCCGGGCATGGCTGAGGTCGGCAATATGGGCCTACCGCCAAAAGTGCTCAAAAAGGGGGTCACAGACATGGTCCGTATCTCGGATGCACGCATGTCCGGCACCGCCTACGGTACAGTGATCCTGCACACCTCACCTGAAGCGGCCATAGGCGGGCCATTGGCAATTGTGCGAAACGGGGACATAATCGAAATTAATGTAGATGCCCGGTCTATTCATCTGGACATTGACGACAAGGAACTGAAAGAGCGGCTTAGCGCATGGAAAGCACCAACCGTGCAGCCCTCTAGCGGGTATGAATGGCTTCACCATACCCATGTGGAGGGCGCCGATACTGGTGCGGACCTCGACTTCCTGAAAGGATGCCGCGGTGCAGCAGTTGGAAAAAATGTACATTAACTGACATAATCTGCCGATTAGCTACAAGTAACATCTGCTCCAAAAGTATATGTAGCTCTCTCTATTCCTAACCCATCTTTAACATTTTGCAAAAAAGATCTTTTAAAAACAAATATTTAGAAAACTGTATGGCACTACAAACTTCAAACTTATCTCTATATTTCAATAAGTTAACGGAATCGTAGGTCACTACAACGAGTTTTCAAAAATTGCTTTATTATAACTTATTGAAATTAAAGGAAAAAATATTCCGGTAAATCGCAAAAACAATGAAATTTGATGAATTTTTCGAAAATTTTGTTAAAGATGGGCTAAGGTCAAGGTTCAGTCTGCACAACTAGGCCTAAAAAGTTAGCACTATATTCATTCCACAAAATTTGATCACGTGGGTGCTGATCATTCCTTTGATTAAGATACTCGCCCATTGTACCTAATGTCTGTAAAAAACCCCCTTTTCCGACGCCTGCCCGAGACGAATGTGAATTTTTTTCATCATCATATCAAACTTGTTGAGGAATTTGATCATTCAACTGCTGATTACCCGATGTCCAGTGGCCTCAACAGGCCGACATTTCTGCTAAAACGACGCAGCACACGGACTCCGCCTGTCCGGTCAGAAGCCTGTTTTTTTTGAATTGATAATTAAGCGGCGCGACATTGCTGGCGCTTCAGACGCTCTCGCTCTTTCTCACGAATAAGACGTCCCAGCCGCACCAGGTTGGCCGCAATAATGGAAATGCCCACCATCCGAGAGAACCCATCAGCACCAAATGAATAAATCCGTTGCATACCGTGATGCTCCAACATATTAATCGCTGATTCAATCGCCGCATGCTGATAGCGCGCGTCGACAA
>JAPORV010000134.1 GCA_026710055.1 Aestuariivita sp. | reverse complement strand
GACCCTCACCTACGACCACAAAGCCGTCAACGGCGCCGACGGCGGTCGCTTCGCCGCTCACCTGGCCACCCTTTTGAGCGACATCCGCCGCTTGCTGCTATGATTAGCCGCAGGAAAAAAATTAAGGAAGTTCAATAAAAAAGCATTTCACAAGGCAAGGAATGCCACTAGAAGGAAAATTGACGGCATGACTGTAGAGGCAATCGAACAATCAACACCTGAAGGTGAAATTCTAACGGTCAAGCAATTTCTCGATCTTGCTGGCAAGGACTTGAAAATACCATTGTATCAACGCCCATACAAGTGGACTGAAAAAAACATCAGACAACTTTTCAGTGATGTTAAAACCCACAAAGATAAATCTTCTTATCGCCTTGGGACAATTGTATTCCATGATGACGGGGATCATAGAAATATTGTTGATGGTCAACAGAGAACAATAACTCTCATGTTGGCCGTTTTGGCATTGTCAAAATGGCCAACAAAAAATCTTGATCGTATAGATCTGAAGAAAGATTTAGATCAGCTAGGGAGCAAAATAATATCTCTTGATCTCAAATTCAAAAATAAAATTTCTAAATCAAACATAAATAAGAATTTTCATGTGATTCTACGTATTGTTAAACAATCCTATTTCGTTGAGGAACATATCAACTTTCTTTTGAACAAATGCGAACTCGTAGTCTTTACATTAAGAGATGTCTCTGAGGCCTTCCAGTTTTTTGATTCCCAAAATACACGTGGTCGAGACCTCGCGCCACATGACTTACTGAAAGCCTACCACCTGCGGGAATTTTGTCCATTAGATGGCGATCAGTTAAAGCAGGATACTGTTGCAACATGGGAAAGTAGTAGTACAGAAGTATTGGTAACACTATTTTCTTGGTACTTGTATCGTATAAGGAGTTGGTCAACGGGAGCTTCAGCCCGATACTTCGGAAAAGAAGATATTGAACTATTTAAAGGTGTTAATCTGGGGAAAGTAACACAGTATCCCTTTGTAAAACAATTACAAATAGTGCACAATTTTGTTGATATTTGCGACCGGCAAGGCGGATTAAAGGATAGCGCAGGATTTCCTTTTCGTCTGGATCAAATCATCATCAATGGCAGGCGTTTCTTTGAAATGATTGCATACTATCAGAAGATGATTGAAAGATATATAGCCAAACCACTCGATAATTTGGATGATTCTGCGAAAAATATACTTGATACCATCAAAGACTATGAAGGTTCTAATCGCATTGGAGATCGATATATAAGGATGATGTTTGATTGCTTGCTGTTGTACTATATAGACAAGTTTGGTTTCGAGGATATCTCTCGAGCGATTGAGAAAATTTTTATCTGGGCCTATAATCTTCGCCTCAGACGGAAAAGAATTCAACTTGCGAGCATAGATAATTATGTTCTAGAATATAATTTCTTCACGCAGATTAGGAAATCAATCCGACCACATGAATTTTTGGATTGCACATTTTCGAGTTTCACTGATGAATTTAAATCCACTAGAACGGAGAAAATTAAAGAACTATATCGAGAGATAAAGAGCGGGTGTTATGATGAGTGATGATAATAGTGATCCATGCGCACTTTTAATCAAAGATCTTCTCAAAGGGGAGAATCAGTACATCATCCCGATTTATCAGCGAAATTATGCTTGGGGTCAAAGGGAAATTGAGCAACTGATTTTAGACATTATCGATTCTTGCCGCAGTGGACTATATAAATGTCAAAACTATTACATTGGCACACTAGTAGTTTCCAGAAAGAAAAATGGTAAGTATGAAGTTATTGATGGGCAGCAGAGGCTAACAACATTATCGCTTTTAGCTTCCTATCTAAAAAACAAAGTAAGAGAATGTGGTGCTTTTCGTGGCACAAGGAACTTGCAACTTGTTATTGATTTCGAAAGCCGGAAGCAGTCTCGGGAGACTCTTGAGAAGATATTCAATGGCGAAATTGTCGAATATTGTGCAAAAGATCATGGTGATCAAGAGTTAAACTCTGCTATTCTGAATGGATACAAAATAGTCGAGGATTATCTTTCTAAAAATCTTGATCAGGAAGAAGGTATTAAGATAGAAAAATTTTCAGCATTTTTGTTTGAAAAGATTCAAATCATGCAGGTTGAGGTTCCAAAAGATACTGATTTAAATCACTATTTTGAAATAATGAATAATCGTGGAGAGCAATTGGAAAAACATGAGATTCTTAAATCTACGATGATGAAGGCTCTGAAAAGTGATAAGAACGATCAAAAGTGTCTCCATCTGATCTGGGAGGCGTGTGCAAATATGGAAAAATATGTACAAATGGGATTTTCCCCGGCGCAGCGAGATGCCATTTTTGGGGACGATTGGAATAGCTTCGACATGAAGAAGTTTGAAGACTTTCAGAAGAAAATTGAATTGGCTCAGAAGAAAATTGACTTGGCTGTGCAAACCCGAGATGACTCAACCAAGCAGTCGCAGTGGAATGACGATGAACTAAAGATAGACCAGATCATTAATGATAGTAAATTCGGAGAGGAAGGTAATCACACACACTCTAGCGAGATACCAGAGCGCTTTAATTCAGCGATCAACTTTCCTCATTTTTTGTTACACGTATTACAGATTCATACAAGGTCAGATGTTTCACTAAATGATAGGCGGCTTATCCAAGAATTTGATTCCCAACTATTCGACACGTTTAAAGATGTTGATCGCGCTAAAGCAGTTAAAGATTTTGCTTTTTCTCTGCTCCATTGCAAATTTCTATTCGATCAGTATATTATTAAGCGAGATTTTGGTGGTGGAAAAGAAAAATGGAGTCTAAAGTGCTTAGAATCTAGCGGCAATGGCACGAATGATCCTGCTAAGAAAGTGTCGTATAGAAAAACTTTTGGAGATAGAAGCTCTAATAAAAATTATGATCGCATTCTGATGCTTCTTTCAGCATTCCACGTGTCCGCACCAGCTCTTTCTAATAAGCATTGGCTTAGCGCTGCCTTAAATCATCTCTTTACTGCGGAAAAGATCGAAATGGATATATACTTGGAGTATATGGAAAATGTGGCTAAGTCATTTATATTTGACCGTTTTCTTGATAAAGAATTGCGATATTTTACAATTATCTTTAAGAGGAATGGAAAGTGCAAGGCAATGAAGGAAGATGTAAAAATGTGCATAGATGAGAAGCTTTCTTACGACAATATTGGGAATATCTTTGTTTTTAACTTTCTTGATTACCTATTGTGGCGTAAGTATGCAATGAAGGATCGCGTTAAAAAGTTCGAATTCACATTTCGTAGTTCGGTAGAGCACTTTTATCCTCAACATCCATGGAAAGGGTATGCTAAGTTAGAAGACTCCAAGCTGCACTCTTTTGGAAATCTCTGCCTGATTAGCCATAGCAAAAATTCAAGGCTCGGCAACTCCCCGCCGGGGGAAAAGCAAAAACATTACGAAAAAAGTTCTATTGACAGTGTGAAGCAATACCTTATGATGGAGGAAAGCAAAAAAAGGGAATGGTGGATAGAAAGCATTGATTTGCATCTTAAAGAAGTGAAAGATGCTCTTTTGGATACATTAGAATCAAAGGAGAGGCGAGGATGATTACAAAAGCGCAAGACTGCGGACTCAGGCAGAACCTATTGAGATCGAGGCCTCGCTCACTGTATCGCCACAGCAGTTGATGCAGCGGGGAACGATTTTCCGGACGAAGCGCTAGACAGCCCGAATTGATGCTTAGGCAAGCACTGGACGGCTTCCAGCTCCGAAAGGCCTCTATTTACCTGATCGGCTGCCGGATTCGATTTTGGTCAATCGCTGTCTTAACTGCCGGGAATCGTTATAAATTACGATTAATCCATCAATGATGAGTTGAGTAGCACTCCACTATAATCTAGTCGGTCTATCCGGTTAGAGGAAATAGCCATGACTCAATGGGCGCTCCAAGACGCCAAGAGCCGTTTCAGCGCCGTGGTGGAGACCGCGCTCTCTGGACAACCCCAGCGGGTTATCAGGCGTGGCAAGCCCGCCGTGGTGGTGGTGTCGGTGGACAACTACGACCGATTGCGCAGTCATACGGCTCAGAGTGCCTCTTCTTTTATCGAACATCTGTTGGCGATCCCAAGTGGCAATGACGATTTCGAGTTTGAACGGATGTCCCTATCTCCCCGTCCGAAGGGGCGGTTACATAAACTTTGACCTGCTAATCGCCGCCACGACCCTGGTGCATGGCCTCACCGTGGTCATCCGCAATGTGCGGCATTTCGAGCCGGCGGGTGCCCGGGCGCTAGGCCCCACCGCCCAAGCTCGATTTGCTAGTATGATGGGCCTTGGAGCAGCCAGCCGGACCCGTGTCATGCCTTCGTTCGATATT
>JAPORV010000410.1 GCA_026710055.1 Aestuariivita sp. | reverse complement strand
CCATCAGCGCTGGTCGATCGAGGAACTGTACAAAACCGTCAAGCAGACCCTGTCGATGGAGGCCTTCCACGCCCAGAGCCTGCGCGGCGTGCAGCAGGAACTCATCGCCGGGATGACCCTCATCGCCCTCGCGCGCGTGATGTCAAATGACTGTGAAACACTTATCAACGGATCCAACCACCGGCCGACACGCGGCGGGCTCCGCGCCAACCAGAAGAATGCCCTCTCTGTTGTCTACAACGGTTTCGAAGAAATGATGCTCCGCTTCACAAAGAGCTGTGCTACCTTCGTCCGCACCACCCTAGCCCGCATCGCCGACTGTATGCAGCCGGATCGACCCCACCGGTCCACCCACCGCTTCTCCCCAAAACCCATCGGCAAATGGAAACCGCCCAAACCGTCCTGATCCCCGCCGGACCAACCCCCGTCCGGAGCCTCCTTAAGTTAATACCCCCGAAAAATTAAGTTAATGCCATTGAGGGGGGGGGGTTACAGACACTATCTAGCGCGTTGGTTGGTTGAAAGCGTTACAGTAAAAGCACCTCGACCGTCTCAGTACTTTGTTAAGACTGGGGCAGGAGACGCTACAATGGTGTGCGGGGATGATCGGTTGATTGATCACCCCAATCGCGAAGGGCTGACGGCAAAAGCGATCTCGGTAGGTCATCGTCAGTGGATGCGCCGCCGGATGTCTGAACTAGAGATGGTGTGGCTCAGCCAATACGGAACCGACATCAATCTTGCAACCCATCATGGCTGTGAAAGTTATAGGGCTATTGGAACGAAGAATAAAACCATAATGAGACATGTGGTCTTCATTTACACTAACCTATGCGGTCAATAGTAACGGCGTTCCGTTAGGGATTATGCGCCTAGAATTTGATGTATCGGATTGGCAAACGGAGAAAAACACGCCACTGCTGGCACATAAATCGGATCGTTGGATATGTGGATTGAAAGCGATTGAGAGCGTATCGCAGTTGTGTGGGCTTACGTGTTATTGCTATTGCGGATCGGGAGCGATCAAATTGGGAGTTCTTGCAAAACTCTGGTTGTTAACCACTTCAAGAAATATGGTACACGTTAGTCAAAATTCGGGGCAAATGTTTTCTTGACAGTTAAAAAATGTTGGACAAATATGAAATGACTTTACCTTTTGGAAAGCGAAACGCATCGCCGCCGCTTAACAAAAATTTTTAATACACGCACAGAGCTTTCCCCTGACATTCCTGTAATGGATCGGTTATGTCCTATGCATGATGCCCCATTCTTTCAAAAGCACCGACAGACTTATCTCTATCCGATGTCACCGTATGTTTAAGTGGTCCCAACAAGCGTCCGCTTTTCGATACGTTAATGAACGCACATTATTATCTCGGGTTTAATAGTTTGGCGGGCCGTAGAGTGCGGTACGTTGCGAAGTTTGATAGACAATGATTGGGATTAGCCGCTTAGCAAAATAGTGGCTTAAACGCGCTCACGGATAAGTACACAGGCGACCGGTAAGCCGGACCCGCAGTGCGACCCTCTAGATTGGATTATAAACAACACCCGGTTCATGATCTTTTTTGAACCCTGTATGTTACCAAACCTCATGTCCTACTTCCTGCGACTGATACCCTGACTTCTACCGAATGACTGGTTTGTATTCTTTGACCGTCAAGCGCTCCGAGCGTAGATCTTCTGTAACCCAACCTACTTTCTCGGCACAATGGATACCACCGCTAACTGGATCGGTCTAGTAAAGACAAAAGACTTCTCCTCAGCAAATAAACATTACATCAACCCACACGGTATCCTGAAGATATGTAAGTAAAGCCGTTGCGCACTGATAGAAAGAATACGGTTCCTAACATCCTCTCAGCGCATATCTTAAAGGAATGAGCGAATAGGAAAGGCTGTAAATTTGCTATTATAAATTGACAATTGACATCCAATCGAATTAAAAGAATCGAATTAAAAGAACAAAGATTATACATTAGTTTATGCTTTAATTCGATATATCGTCTGGCCGGTTTCACGAATATGGACATTTCATATTACAATGTCGGCAAGTATCTTGGAAAATCAAAAAGATTAGCGCGTATTAAGCGTGGGCATATTCGCGAAAAATTAGCTAAGCGGATGGCTGTTTTATTTTCGGTTGATGGACATGACGGAAAATTTGAAGAGGTAATGGCTTGTCAAGATAGAGCATGGGCGAATGGCGAACTGTAGCATTGCACTTTAGTGTTTAGAGTGAAGAGCGAGTGGCGGTTACATTTTAATGGATGTTTGTGTTGTGGCTCCGGTCGTTACGGAGAGGAGTGAAAATGGTAAGATATCCATTACAGAAGTCATAAGATGCGAGAGTTGGTTATAGTATGATTCGGAAAGATGCGATTTTGAATCAACTCCGGTTGGGTGAAGACAGCCGTTGGGAATTTAAGCAAATTGAATTTACCGGTCAAAAATCAACGCACCCTCGTAGAGACGATTTGGCCGATGAAATTGGTGCGTTTGCCAATGCAAACGGCGGTTTTTTGTTGTTGGGTGTGACTGATGATGGAAAAATCCAAGACATGTCACGGGAACAGCTTGTTCTTCTAGATCAGTTGCTTGTTGAAGTTAGTACCGATGTTTTGGAGCCACCTGTTCGGGTTGAGACTTATCACATGGATATCAACGGCAAGGCGTTACTCCTTGTAGAGGTACCACGCGGTCAGGCTTTGCATGAACGTGGTGGGAAAGCATTTATTCGGGTTGGCGGAACGAAACGACGCCTTCAGAAGGCCGAGATTCTGAGGTTGGTACAAAATTGTACACAAAACCGCTATCTCTGGTTTGATAAGCAAATTGTGTCAGGTACCGGTTTTGAGACGCTAAGCGAGCGCCTATGGGAACCGTTGCTCAGCATCGCAGGTGCGGATGATCCGAGACGGGGTTTGTTGAACCTCCGCTTGTTAGGTCTAGATGAAGACGGCGTTGTTTGCGCAACAGTGGCCGGTGTATTACTCTGTGCTCCTGATCCTCAGAACTGGTTGCATCAAGCAACCATAATCGCAACATGTTATCGTGGATCAGATCGAGCTTCCGGTCAGTTGGATGCAAGGGAAATCACGGGTTCGCTTCCTCAGCAAATTGCAGACGCGATTCAATTCGTTGTTCGTAACATGCGTGTATCTGCTCGTAAAACGCCGGAAAGAGAAGAAATTTTCCAATACAGTAAAGTTGCTGTTTTTGAAGCGATCGTCAATGCTGTCGCGCATCGTGATTATTCCATTGCATCAAGAAAAATCCGTTTGTCGATGTTTAAGGATCGTTTGGAGATAGAGTCTCCAGGATTGTTTCCTAATGGAATGACTATCGATGGAATGGAGACAAGCCAAGCAACCCGTAATGAAATTATCACGTCTGTGTTTGGGCGCATTGCAGTGGCTAATGTTGAAGGATCGGTTCGCCGTAGGTTTCTGATGGAACGTCGAGGTGATGAAGTATCAATAATTCGCACGGAAACCTATGAGACTTCAGGCTCTCATCCTAAATGTAAAATTGTTGACGAGTCGAGCCTTTTGCTTCGCATTCCTGCCGCGAAACTGGAACTGGTTCCTGCAGTTTCAGCTGTCACGGTGCATTGTAAAGGTAAGCCTCTGGCGGGTATTGCGGTTCTTGCACTTTTTCCAAATAAGACGTGGGTGAGAGGTACTACTGATGAATTCGGGAATGCAGATTTAAACCTTTATACAACCAATCTACCGATGACGGTTTATGCAGCCGGGCCGAGTTATACAGCTGGATTGATGCAAAGTTGGACACCAAGTAAAGACAGCCTGCTGATCGCTCTTGATTTAATGGAAACCGGCGGTGCGGTCATTTTCCCTCAGGAAACAGGTCAGGTTCCTGGTTTACGTGGGCGGTTAAATCCGATACGTGATACGCTTGATCACACTTATTTGTATGCCGATAATATCGCTATTGAAGAAGGACGGCGGCAACCTGTACCGTTTCGAACAGGAAAACCTCTTCGTATGACAGATGCCTATGGTGCTGAATGTTCAATCACGATTGTAGATATTATTGGTCAGTCCAGTTTAATCGAATACCGACCTTTGATGCGATCAACGTGGGTAAAATAGATATCTTTGCAAACTAATAAGAGACCCTAAACCTATGACATTGGCGATACAGACATCGATCCTAGTGGTTTGATTCATTCATTTGATACCATTTCAAGTTTCTGGTGGCCTCTCTTCCAAGCCTCGACGAGGTCTTCCGGCTTCCTGCTCCAGCGGAACGGACGGGCGTCGTTGGCGTTGTGGTGCTCGATGTATCCCTCGATCGCCGCGATGCACTCGTCAAGCGAGTCGAAGACCGCATTCTTCAGCCTCTGC
>JAPORV010000260.1 GCA_026710055.1 Aestuariivita sp. | reverse complement strand
TGGGGAGCGGGGGTGTATCTGGTTCAATTTGCAGTCCCTAAGAATAGGCACTGCAATCAACTCACTTTTCGACATTTTTCGCCTTTAGTATCAATACTTTCCACGTTAATCAAAAACAAATTCATCCGACGCTTGAGGTAACTTCTTGGCCGAGAAAGATATTTATGGATCAAAATGACGCAAATCGCAGGAGTGCTTTGCTTTCGCTTCCGGAGTCTCTCGCTCGGAGAGTATTGCAGAGTCGAGCGAATGCGCTCCAGTGTTTGGTTGATTTCTTGCCTGTGATTGAGGCGAAGAGGGTGGTTCCGGCGAACTGGGGGGAATTGGAAGAGAAGGTCGCTGCACTCCGGAGCAAGTTGGATAGTGAAGTGATCGATTCTTGGCTGGTCCTCAATGCGTTTCACTGTCCGCGCCTTTCTGATACTCCATATAAAGCGCTAGGGGAGTTGCTGGACGCGCTGAATGACGCGGTGGATTTTCGGATATGGGAACTAGAGAATCCTAGCGCGCCTCCCTCTCGGGCTGTCATGCGGCTCCTTGGTTTCCCTGCGGTTCTGAGGCCTGGTGAGCCGGATGCTCCGGCTACGAGATATCGGTTTGTGCAGACGGAGGGGAAGCATAAGGAAAGGCTCGCAGTGCCTCACTACTGAACGCCATGAGCGCGTGTGAGATCTGATCGCTAACCTAGAGCTTCTCTTTCTTCCAGCATTATTTCCAGCAACCTCAAATCTTCGCGATATAATTGATCTGAGATATGATTAGAGACTTGAGCTTCCCCTAGAAGGATTGCGGAGTAAGGAGAATCGTATACTAGAGCAAGTGCATACCTCGCGATACTTGAATCTTCGTCTTTAAGTAGCTGCGAGATCAGATCAGCTCCTAAAGCCGCTCCAGTATCAACGATACGTTCGATTGCATTCCTTCTAGAAAATAGATCGTTTTCCTCGGGATTTGACAAGATATTCACGACATCTAGTATACCTATGACTGAAATAGGAGGGAGATTTGCTTTCTTGAATAGGATTTCAATGGTTTTAGATGGATTTTTTTCTGCAAGGGCATTGGGTAGAGTGGAAATAAGAAATGTACTTGCGTGCTGGCGAATCGGTATAGCGCCTTTTACGGTAGTCTTCCCATCGTAACTTACGATAAATGTAGGAATATCGCGAGAGATTGTTTTCTTCGCAGCTAACAATATATGTTTATCTCGAAGGGATGAGCCTATAAATATCGCTATATCACATTGATCTGCTTCATTGCTGAAAGCCTGATAGAGTTCTAAATATGGAAAAGAATTAAGCCTCTTCTCCCGAGATGGAAGTATTATGGCGGAATATAGATCTATTTCACCTGTTTCATCTGAAGATAATGTCAAATTGTGATTTTTGTGTAGGATAGCTAGATTCCGTAGTTTTACTAACTCGTCTGCATTTTTCGGAGAATACCAATCAATAGAGCCGTGTAATTTCAGTAAACGTACCCCATTATCTTCATTAGTAGGAACGCTTTTCCATTTCTTAAATTTTCCTTCCGAGAGTTGCTCAAATCCATCACGAATTTCGAGATCAAGATCTTTCGTAGCTATTTCTATTGCACAATCATAATTCGTAGTGGCTAATGTTAAATTGTGAGATCTCCCAGCACTAATAGTTGCCCCCCACATCAAAGTCGCCTCTTGATCTCTGGCGTGCGAAGCCTCGTTTCGTATAAACCACTCTACTTCATCGCGGGCCACGGCCGCTTCTGGCAAATAATCAGCGTGACCGCCTAACCCCTTCACGATATCGTCAGCTCTGCTGAGACTATCGAGGCTCTCTACTAGCGCTTCCAAATCTTCGCCGTTTAGATCTACAAGTTTCTGAACTAATTTATCCCGAGTCCTAGATCGACGACAATGAAGCAAGAATCGTCGCGCCATCCCGCGCATTCCAGGCACGCCTAATTCTATTGAAGTGCCAGCACCTGCGAATAGCAGTATTCTCATTTGCGGAATCTACCTATAATAAATCGCCGCCTTATAGGGCTTATATATTCAATTTCCTTTGGGAAATTTAATAGTATTTGTAAGGCGTCCTGTATTTGGTTAGGCGCATGTTTGGCGATATAGGTAATCAGTGAAATGTGGCCACGATTCTCTTCAAGAGTTTCTTCAAGTATGGAGGCTCCAGCTTCATGATCAATATTCACTAGCAATCGATCTTGGAGTCTCAGTACAGGGGCAGTATCATTTCCTATTTGAACTAAATTAACTGCGGGCGGACCAGTGAGCAATTGATGTTCCTTGGCAATTTTCTTCAATATTTCTTCTGCGATATCCGGTATATTTACAAATTCTGGGATAATGTCTTTGAAGACTTCAAATATTAGATCCGCAGTCGAGCCGAGATCTATGAATTCTGCATTTTGTAGCCAATGATCTTCTCTACGAAAGCCTCGCACTATCGGCTTACTCATTCCATAAAGAAGACGAATGGCAGCGTATACCGTATCCGGGCAATCATCTCCTCCTATAGGTGCAACGTAGATTTCATCGCCCATGTACTCTATAGCGCTAAAAGATATTGGAACCCAATCATCACCGCTGAGAGCTTCGAATGCGGGAAGTGTCTTAAATACAGAATCCCATGCATCAGTCGCCTCTTTATATTCTGGTGATCGGGGTATAGCGAGCCACAGGCTCGCCCACCGGCGCGCATGCCATTTTACTAGCACTCCTTCGCTCAAGGCTATTTCTAGCAGCGAAATCATCGATTTGAGGATTTCAGGATGACACACTCTGAGTAGATTCGTAACCTCAGATGTAAATTCACCTGGAATGAAGCCTTCGCGATTCAGTTGTGGCTTAAAATATTTCGGATCAACGTCGATCGATCCTTCAATTCCCCAGATTCCTTGTACCTCTAATTCCTGCACAAATACTCCTTTATAGAGTACTGCTACTGTAGAATTTCCAGTCATCGCATCCCAACCTGTAGGATTCGATACTGGCCTTAGAAGTACTCGTTCTGCCCATTTAGGTAAATCTTTTAGATTTACGGTATCGCCCTGCTCCACTCCTCTCTGGCGCAGTTCTCGCCCATCTGGGTCAATTCGAGCTGATAGGCCAGTGACATCACGGCACCAGTGAGAGAATTTTTTCTCCAGCAAATTAAATATTTCAGGAGATCTCAACGCGATTCGGATCGTTGTTCCTCTTTCGGCGCGCGACGATGCAAACTCAGTAGCCGTACCCCCAGAGAATAGTGATTTAGAGAATTCCAAGCCGATTGGATTCCCGGTGCGGTCTACTGTTTCAAGCTGGAATAATTCTCCAGCCATAAAATAGCTAATTACGCCAATGCCAAACTCACCTACTGCATTAGGATTAGTTTCAGTTTTTGACGCTGACATCCCGACTTTCGAAAATAGGTTTGTGATATCACTCCTATCCATGCCAATGCCATTGTCTGACACTTCGAGCGATAAACTATCTCGATTTAATATCACATGGATCTTAGGGGTAAATTCCTTAGAGTTTTCATCGATGCGTCTGTTTATGGCATCGACAGCATTCAGAACCGCTTCTCGCAATGCTGCGCTGGCGTCCGTGTAGAAATGAACGCCAGTGAGAAGTTCTAGTACACGTTCTTGGTCAATCGTAAAGCCTGGCGGCCACTTAGGAGGCTCAGATGATTTCTTAGCCATAGTGCACTTCCTTGCCTCTTTCTACTCTCACCAAGAGTACTTACACTCCACGCAGGGGTGATATTCCTGCCCCGTTCTATACCCATTCCCGAATTTGAGCCCTCGGCCTTCTTCATTCTCTATCGCGAATTCAACGCGAGCCGAATCTCCTTCCACCTGATCGATTTCCATTGCCCAATCGAGAATCAAGTACCAGTGCTTTTCGAGACTCCATTCGGTTTCTCTTTCTAGAAACTTCTCTAGGCTCTGGTGAATATCGGAGAGCGTAGAACGAGAGTCTGCAATGATTTTCACCGTGAGCGTTGTCGCCACGTTCCTTCCTCTTGTTCGTAGTCACTGGATGCAGCGAAGGCCGGAGGCGTTGCCTTGCACTTCGTCAGGGTTGACTTCCAGCCTTAGTATCCTGCCGACGCCCTAGGTCCAGCTTACGTTTCTGAGGCTAGCTCGCGCCGAGGGCGGTCGTCAATAGGGCGAGGTAGGATCATTTGAGATCAGCTCCCCGGCTAGCGATTGACGGATAATCTAGAAGGAGCGAGGATCACAAAACCTTCTAGGGGATCAATTTGCCAAGGCCATGTCGAACGTCATTCCGTTTCCTGAATTTCGGTCTACCTCGGGATCGTCGGGTGTTGATATTGGTCCTGCCTCTTCAGTCGCGAAGAAAAGTCTTCGAAGTAGGAAGCGATCTGCTCTA
>JAPORV010000417.1 GCA_026710055.1 Aestuariivita sp. | reverse complement strand
GGTTGATATCCGCCAACAACAGGATGTGCGCCCGCTTGCGTCGCTCCTTGGAGCCCGTGCCACCCTCCACCAGATCCTAGAGAAACGATCGCTCCTCAGCATCCAGCGTGACATGATAAAACTTTCGTCCATTCGGTTCATCATTGTGCCTCATATGTTATCTCCTCATCCGTCGTCGATGTTGCGACCTCAGAAACGGCCCTGCTCAAACCAATCGGGATGTGGTATTGTTATCAATGAGACGACTCACTATCATTCACTATAAATAAGACAACAGTTTACCAGCTTCTAGCATCAATTCAATAACAATGGTATACTAGTTTAGAAGATGCAAAAAGTTTATTTTAGCACAATGAGATTAATTTGCCGTATAATTGAGGGTTGAGGTGGTTATTGTGCGATGCATATCGTATGAGGGCGCTTCACGGAACAACTCTCACATGGATTGCTTAGTGAACTAAAAAAGAATTTTTTGATATTTTATCAAGATATAACAGAAACAAAATGAAATTATTTGACGCATCTTGGTGGTATATTTTGCCGACAAACAACAGTTTTGCGAACATCTTAAAGTGATACTGATAACTGCGTTGACGTAGAACTGGTAGCTTCGGTTTCATCCGCATCGATTGTCTTTTGCAGACGTCAATTATGTTTAGTCGACAAGTTTGAGTATCGTTGTAATAATTGTAACACATGGCACAGAAAAAAGCAAATACACCCGTTTGGTTTTTGGGTTGTTATATTATGTTACGAACGCGCCGCATACCGCCGTGTTTTATCAATTTAGTATAACGCGAAAATAATGAGGTGCATTTAGAAGATTACGAAAGGTAAAATATTGCTTTTGTGTCTGATATAAGATTAATCAATCTCTTGGTTTTTCCTCATTAATAGCTAAATTACGCATAAATACAAAAACAACCCAAGTCAATAATTTGTCAGCTGACAGTGCAACGTGTTGATCGCAAATTTGGCGTAAATCTAATTTTAATGGTGAAATAGCTGTTTATGGTTTATTGTGAAGGACGCCAAAATGGCAAGTTTCAACTTATATATACTTCAAAAGTGTTTTGATTTTTAGAGACGAAAAGACAAAAAGTGAAAAGAGGATCAAAATGGCTTATTCAGAAAAAGAAAGCGCTCAGGACTGAAAAATCAAGTACAATATGGTTATTTGGATTGCATGCTGTACGTGAGGCGTTAATCAATCCTAAGCGAGAATTACTTCGGTTAATTGTCACAAAGAATGCATGGAATAAATTGACCAATGCGATTGCATATTGTGGAATTAGTCCAGAATTATCAGATGCGCGTCGTTTTGCAGCTCCCTTAGATTCAAGTTCAATTCATCAAGGGGCGGCACTGGAAACTAAAGCGTTGGATTGGGGAGATGTTAAGAAACAATGCGGTAGTGCAAGTCGTGTAATTCTGCTGGACAGAATTACTGACCCGCATAATGTTGGTGCAATTTTGCGTTCAGCTGAAGTATTTGGGGCACAAGCCGTTATTGGTACGCGACACCACTCTGCGGCGGAGTCTGGTGCATTGGCAAAAGCAGCAAGTGGAGCATTGGAGCGCCAACCGTATTTTCGAGTGAGTAATTTGGTTGGCATAATCAATGATTTGCAAAAAATGGGCTTTTTTGTTCTTGGTCTTGATGGTGAATCTAAGCATCAAATTGAGGATATACTAAATGGTTTTGTTGCGTCCCCAATTGCAATCGTTGTTGGCTCTGAAGGATATGGCTTACGGCCTAGTACTCAAACAGCTTGTGACGCACTTGCACGAATTGAGGCGGCACATGATTTTGGATCACTAAATGTTTCTAATGCGGCGGCGATTGCTCTTTATGCAGCTCGCAGAACCTAACGCTGCAAAATTAATGAAATTTTTGAATCAATCACGAGTCGCTGTTGTTTTTCATCTCTTGTTAAATCACAACATATTGCATTTTTTCACATTTTGGCGAGTGTTGTGGTTATGAGTAGGCGTTTCTGGAAAGATAAAGAAAAAATAAGTTTCGGAGAACAATAATGAGATATTCGCGTCGCATCTTTTCTATCATTACTTTGCTAATCGCTGGGCAGGTAATGCTTTTAAATTATTCAGTCGCTAATTCCCCTATGGTATTTTCAAATAATGACGTAGCGATTAATGGATACGATCCTGTGGCCTATTTTATTGAAGGTAAGCCAGTTAAAGGAAAAGTAGAATATGCTGTGGAATGGAAGGGAGCCACATGGTTATTTTCAGATATGGATAATCAATCTCGTTTCGAGATGAGTCCTTCTGAATTCGCCCCTCAATATGGTGGTTATTGTGCTTATGCCGTATCACGAGGGTATACTGCAATGACCGTCCCAGAAGCGTGGCGCATTGTGAATAACAAACTTTACTTGAATTATTCCTTAGGCGTTCGGCGAATTTGGGAGAAAAATACTGCCGAGAATATTCGGAAAGCAAATAAAAATTGGCCGGATGTATTGGAAAAATAAGGGCTGCTAATCTAATAATTTTGTTTACTTTGAATTAGTCATTACTACTTGATATTTGAAACTAAGTATTTTGTTGTGATTGTTTAATTTGTATTCTACCTACCTGTTTTTATTGTGAATTTTTTCATGATCTGGTGGGTGTTTGATTAATATCAATTATGACGGTTTCGTATCATTTAGCCAATTTATGAGGTTAAACTTACCGGTCTATGGATTACTCCGACGAATTCATAAAACGCATTCTTACCGAAGTTCGTGTGATTGCAATTGTTGGTTTATCTATCAATCCTATACGTCCAAGTTACTATGTCGCAAAATACCTAAAAATGAAAGGTTTCGATATTATTCCTGTCAATCCGAGGTTTGCCGGGCAGGTAATTTTTGGAAAAGTTGTAATGAGTTGCCTTGGTGACATAAAAAGACCCGTAGATATGGTTGATATTTTCCGCCGCTCTGATGCTGTTCCTGAGATATTTAAAGAAGCGGTATCCCACTTACATGGCTTAAAAATAATCTGGATGCAGCTTGGAATTGAGAACTCAAAGGTTGCTAAGCAGGCGGAATCACTTGGTCTGACCGTTGTGCAAGACCGGTGTCCAAAGATTGAATATCAAAGATTATTTGGTGAACTTCGTATGGGTGGATTTGCTACTGGATTGATCTCTTCGAAGTTATCAATATAAAATTTAGCTGTCCCAGTTGGGAAGACGTCTTGAGGAATTGACGCGTTCGTGCATTGATCTCGATTTTGGCGATATTGAGCCACGATCCGTTTTGGGCGACATAATGAATGCCGAAGCGATACGCTTGGTCTTGACTGGTTCAAAGCACTCATAGAGAGTTGAGAGTTTATGGGTGTTGAGGTTATCCATGATAAGAACGATCGTTTTACCCGGAAAGTGAACATCGGCTAGGTCCCACAAGATAGCAGCAAAGTCCTGTTTTGCTCGTCGGTTGGCCGGGACGCTTGGGTAAGGGAGCGAGTGTTTCGTTTGTCTGTTGTTTCGACGTCTCATCTAGGCAGATGAGAATTTTATCTGCGTCAAAGTCCCGACTGTAGGTGTCGAGAATATCCTTCATCGCATTCACGAACTCCGCGCCGTGCTGAGGTGGGCGGCACCAACATTCTTTTCTATAAAGCCTGAGAGCATTTTTTTGAATGTTTTATGAACCGTCCAGCGTGAAATCGTCTCTAAGACCTCTAAAGTGACCAGACGGTCCGCTAGTAACTGCAACATCCATTACGCTTGACCTTCAGGAAACGGTGAGCAGGCAAGCATTGTTAATGTGGCCTCACCCTTCTTATCCAGTATGCGGTTCTTGCAGTTTTTCAGTTCTTTGCGCTGTAACGCCGCCTCAAGACCGTATGGGACACTTGTTATGCGCCCGCTACACCGTTGTAAGACCCACCCCAAGTACATTCGCGATGTCCACATCACTGCGACCGCCTCTGTCACGAGTTACATCCGCCAGCAACAGAATAGCCGCTGCCGCTCTTTTGAGCCTTTGCCTACCCCATCAGATATTGAAAATACGATCACTCCTCAGCGTTGAAGGTCACATGATACAATTTTCGACCAGTTGGATTCATCGGTGTTGCCTCACACGATTCTTCCAATCCTCCGTTGGTTTGTCCAACCTCAGATACGACCCTGCTCAGATCACCGGGAAGTTTTTATTGTTATCTGTGAGACCACTCTGTACTGTTCGATAACAGAAAGACAACAATTTTTTCGGTTTTAAACATCAATTCAATGACGCTGATATACTAATATACCATTGTTATTGAATTGATGCTAGAAGCTGGTAGATTGTTGTCTTATTTGTAGTGAATGGTAGTGAGTCGTCTCATTGATAACAATACCCCATCCCGATTGGTTTGAGCAGGGCCGTTT
>JAPORV010000100.1 GCA_026710055.1 Aestuariivita sp. | reverse complement strand
GTCAGGCATAGCAGAGAACTTCGGTATCATCGCGGGAGGTGGGGTCGAAGGTGAGCTGACGGGTGGCGGTATTGCCAAGAAGGGGTTGTATGGTGAAGGATGTGCGCATAATGTGATCTTTCTTTTGTGAGATTCTGGCGAAGATTTGCTGATTTGGGGCAAATCTTGGGTGTAATTACTGATATTGTACCAAATACCTGCAATCTTCGCCAGCGAAAAATGACAAAAGAGCCAAGTTATTCAGCGTTTTAATACTGATTTTTAGGTTTTTTTACAGACACTAATTAACTACAGACGACCCACAAAAGCGTATCTTGAAGCCGTAGAAGGCACATTTGGCAGCGACATTAATTACGCTATACTTATCAAACTCTTTGATGACGACAAAAACAAGAAACACCACGCTAAGAAATACTCACCGGCTGATTGCACAGATACAATCAAGAAAATCATTGAAAGTCGTCCCGATCCCGATCATATTTCAACCAGCTACGTTGAGCGTCACAAATTATCAATGCGGATGGGAATACATCGCTTCAACCGACTCCCCAATGCGTTTAGCGAGAAACTTGAGAACCATTTTCATAGCCTAGGCTTGTATTTTATGCATTACAATTTTGTTAAAATTCACGAACCAATTAGAGTCCTCCGCAATGGAAGCCGGGCTAACCGACACGCTGCATGACATCAATGGATTGTTCAGTTGATCTCGCATTCGAGTTAAATATCGCCTATTAAACACTTAATCAGCGATCACTCACACTTCTCGGTCAAAAACTTCCTCAATGAACGACGACGCCACCCATCAATGGCAAGTGCTACTCAAACTCGCACGAAAGCGCCTTGAAACAATTGGTTTGAGTCTAACTGACTGGATTTGGGGCGGCAGTACAGTACTAATGCTCGGTTATCATCATCGCTTAAGCCGGGATATCGACTTGTTTTTGAATAATCCTCAATATCTTACGCCTTTATTACCGCGCCTTAATGAACGCGTTGCCGCAACAGATAATCATTACATCAAGTAAGCAAATCACCTTCGTTACTTTTTGTCAGGTATCGATGAAATCGATTATCGTATTACCGCCCCAGTTACTGACGATGAACCGAAACAACGTGTGTGAAAGAGTACAGGAATTTACAATTCATGTGTGATCGTGAAATACTTGCTCAAAAAATCCATTACTGCTCTCTGACCTTTAAAGGACGAGATCTCTTTGACTTTGCAGCGATAACTTCATTTCGACCGAAACTATTTCTGATAAGAACTCCAGGAAATTGGTCGAAGCAACAAGCTCCTTTTGAATAATGGCCTTAATTTAGAATATCTATGCAAAAGCTGTGAATCTATAATTCTTCATGCAAACTCTACAACACCATTGAGTTTTGAAGAAGCGGGAGATGCAATGTCCGTTTGGTTAGATATGGGATAGTGGTACACCGATTTTAGTAATATGATTGATGCCAAGCTAAAAACTTTGATTGAATACAGATTAATCAGATGCGATAACCAACAACTACTTTGAATATAGATTACTCCACTGTCTTTTCTGCGGAATGCCTTTGGTTAACGCAATTGCTAGAAAGCATATGCGTTGCAGATTACTCGAATTCTACATCACTTGTAACTTTGAAGTATTTAAACCGACAATTCTGAATTAATGGCCTGAACGACATCATCTAACGATTTTTCTAGTAGTTCAAAATCGCGGTGTTCAGCCATCACCCGAATCATTGACTCTGTACCAGACTTACGAACAAGCAGCCGTCCTCCATCAGAAAGAAGATTCTCAGCGCTAGCAACTGCAGACTGTACAGGTGAAGCTAAAAGAGGATCTTGTGCTTTTGAATAACGAATATTCTTTAAAATCTGTGGAACAGGGGTAAATTGCTTGCAAAGGTTACTTGCAAGAGTGTTAGATCTAATCATTTCCGCAAGAAAATGTAACCCAGCCATAAGGCCATCTCCCGTTGTGGCATAATCCGTCATTACAATGTGACCTGATTGTTCACCTCCAAGATTAAAGCCACCTTGTCTCATTCGTTCAACGACATAGCGATCACCAACTGATGTCCTTTTTATTTTCAGACCAAGGCCAGAAAGATGGCTCTCTAAACCAATGTTCGACATGACAGTCGTCACCAATGTAGATTTTGCCAATCGACCATCTTCTGCCCATCGAGAAGCAAGAAGAGCCATTAGTTGATCACCGTCGGCGGGGTCACCAGTTTCATCAATTAAAATGATACGGTCAGCAT
Organism: Aestuariivita sp.; assembly: GCA_026710055.1. GTDB lineage: Bacteria > Pseudomonadota > Alphaproteobacteria > Rhodobacterales > Rhodobacteraceae > JAPORY01. The sequence goes on along the minus strand of JAPORV010000100.1, from coordinate 2,149 downwards.
CACCATCCAAGCAAATACCAACGTCAGCGCCATGGACAATAACAGCTTCAGCCGCGACACTCACATTTGTAGACCCGCACCCTTGGTTAATATTAGTACCGTTAGGATTTATTCCAACTGGAATAACATCGGCTCCCAATTCCCATAAAATTTCTGGCGCAGTTCGATGAGCTGCACCATTGGCACAATCAATAACCACCTTTAAATTCTCAAGCCGGAGATTACGAGACAACGACGATTTAAGACGTTCGCCGTATCGAAATCTTGCATCATCAATTCTTTTTGCACGACCTATATTCTGAGGGCTTGCAAGTTCAACACCTTCTTGAACTAAGGCCTCTATCGCCGTTTCAACGTCATCCGACAGCTTAAAACCATCCGGTCCAAAAAACTTAATTCCGTTATCCTCTGCTGGATTATGAGAAGCTGAAATCATAATCCCAAGATCAGCGCGCATTGATCGGGTCATTAAACCAACAGCGGGCGTTGGTACTGGACCGAGCAAAAGAACATTCATGCCTGTTGACGTTAAGCCAGCGGTCAAAGCGCTCTCAAACATATAACCGGATAATCGCGTATCCTTTCCAATGACCACTCGATGAACACCTCCAGCTTGCTGACCAAAATACCAGCCAACAGCCGAACCAATTTTGAGAACAGTCTCAGCCGTCATTGGATAATGACTTGACGTTCCCCGAACACCGTCTGTTCCAAATAATTCCAACATATTAGATTTCTCTATTACCTAATTCAATGCTTGCCATAAACGCAGCGCTTGTCTTGTAAGACTAACATCATGAACTCTCAGAATTTGAACTCCTTGATCAAGTGCTTTTAATCCCACAGCTATTGAGCCTGGCCAACGCTCTATTGCTTGCGGTTCATTTCCAATCTCGCCAATAAAACCCTTACGCGATACACCTAGAAGAATTGGACACCCCAAACCATGAAAAGTAGCAATATGTTGTATAAGGGCTAAATTATGACGGGTTGTTTTTCCAAAACCAATACCAGGATCAATAATGATTTGATCACGAGCAATTCCCGCCGATACCAATATGTCAATTTGCTCTTCAAAAAAGGCATAAACATCCAAAACAACATCTTGATAACTAATTTTCTGCTGCATCGTTTCTGGCTCTCCAGACGAATGCATTAGGCATACTGACACCCCTCTTTGAGCACATAATGGTGCAAGATGGTTATCATATTTAAAACCAGATACATCATTAACCAAATGCATACCTGCACCAATTGCCACTTCGGCAACTTGAGCCTTTCGCGTATCAATCGACAATTTAACATTCATACGTTTCACGAGCTCCAAAATGAGTGGCTGAATACGTTGAATTTCTTCGGTAACAGGTACAGTCTTAGCACCAGGCCTCGTTGACTCTCCGCCTATATCAAGTATATCAGCACCAGCGTCGACCATTGATTGGGCTACCTTAACTGCATCGCCCAGATTTTTTAATTTCCCTCCATCAGAGAAACTATCTGGCGTTAAATTAAGAACACCCATTACCCGCGGTTCATCAAATGATAGCCCAGCGCGTGGCAAAGGTCTTTTTGTCATACGCTCCAAGATTTCAACGGGTATTTTGCTTGCCTCGCAAAGGACGGGCACTTTATTGTATTTTAGTTCCTCAGCATGAGTAAACCAAAATGGTCCTTCAAGCAATCGAAAAGCGCCATCAGGTAATACAGATCCAGACTGAATTAGAGGTCGAAAAACCCTCATGACTGCATTACTCTAATGAAAAATTCTCATGAATGTCAGCCATTCTCACGCCGCCATTAAGAGCACAGTCTTACCAAAATAAAGAAGAAACACTACTGTTACTGTTGTCATCAAGTCAAACCTTTAACGCTAGAGCCACTTGCAAAAGTCAGCGGCAGATTTTTTTTGGATGGCGAAAGAAGGGGTTACTTAGAATTTAAGCAACCGCTCAATGAATACAAGTCCCCTGAAGCCGATTTATTCGACAAAATCAGCTCATATCATCAACATATTGGGCAAAATATGAACATCCGCGCAAGCAGAACCCGTCGACGGCATATGCCTCGACGCCAAAAACAGAATAAACGGAGCTGTCAGGTGCGCAATCTGAGCAACTGATCAACAGTCAGAGCGAAAATACCGAAAAAT
>JAPORV010000057.1 GCA_026710055.1 Aestuariivita sp. | reverse complement strand
TTCATCCGCATCATCACGCCATCAAGTGAGACCATCAGCGACGCCGTGCCCGTCGACAGCAGTTCACTGGAAGAGGTAGCCGACCAACCCCATGCCAGCCGAGCGCTGGCCTGAGACTGACGAGAAGAGAGACGCACCAGCATGATGAACCTGAGCGGCCGACAGCCCGATTGGAGAACCCTCGTTATTTCCTTGCAGCTTCTTCAGGCTTGTTGACCTGCGCTTTAAGAGAGAGGCAGCTCCTTGACGAAAGTGACATCTGGCGGTAACCAACCCGCAGATATCAGAGTGATTCACCGTCGTTCAAAGCTGTTGGTCTCTCAGATTCACCATCATGGTACATGCAGAGACAAACAATGACATAGGGTGTGGTTCTCATATGGTGTGGGGCGATTTTTGTAAACCATTGATATGACACGATAATTATTTGTTGAATTTTGCTCATCACGCAAGATTCACCTGATTTTGCGAAACATCGTCTAATCGATCTACATTTTTCCCTATTCGGCCTTTTTCGCCGCTGCTATTTGCTTTTGTTAGGAATATGGTAGAGTGCTCCCACACCATATGAGAACCAAACCCATTACATATTAGCCACATAAATCAACCGATCAATCCATATCAGTTACACGCAATTTAAAAAAAATTATTTTATAAAATTTCTGCACTAAAATTGAAACTTTAATGTTATTTTTGGAATATTTTTTCTAATTTTCTCAAAGACCTAGAGTTCGAATGACACTCATTAGTATTCACCCGAGTTAGCGGGAATTGCTGCTTTATTTGTTCTTGGTATATTTCTTCAAATTTTTCTATAAAGTACTTTTGACATTATAGGCAAATAGAAATTGGATGAGGAATTTTTTATTAATCCTCTTCGTCGCTTTGATCGACAATTCTTGCGACACTAACCACTTCCTCATCTTCCTTGATTGCCAATACTCGAACGCCACCTCCAATTCTTGACTGAAATGATATTTCACTAACCGCTACACGAATGGATTGTCCTTTTGATGTTGCGAGCATCAAATCGTCGTCCAATGTAACTGGAAAAGAAGCAACTAATTCACCACCACGTAGTGCTTTATCGGTTGCCCAAATTCCTTTTCCGCCACGTCTTTTGATTGGATAATCATGTGATGATGAGAGTTTACCGTACCCTTTTGAGGTAATTGTTATGATTAAATCTTCTGATTTTGAAAGTTCAGCGTATCGTTCTTGGTCCATTGCTGATGCATTCGAATCTTCTACATTTTGATTGAAGTGGTCATTCTTTACTTCAATTTGCCTCCGTAACTTAAGATAAGCAATACGTTCTTCAACACTTGTGGAGAAATGTCTCAAAACGGACATTGACACCACTTTTTGATCTTGTGCAAGTCGAATGCCACGTACCCCTGTCGATGCACGGCTCTTAAATACGCGAATGTCGGTGACACGAAAACGATTAGCACGCCCTGAATTTGTCACTAACATGATGTTATCTTGTTCCGAACAAATACAGGCATTTACCAACTGTGTGTCTGCTGGTAATTTCATTGCGATTTTGCCATTGGCTTGAACATTGGTGAAATCACTCAATGCATTGCGACGAACCTCGCCTTTAGATGTTGCAAATACAATTTGTAGTTCTTCCCAATCATCTTTTTCACCATCCACGGGAACAATCGCTGCAAGAGATGCGCTTTTTGATATTGAGGGAAGAATATTAATGATCGGTTTACCTCTTGTACGGCGTTCGCTAAGGGGAAGGCGCCACGTTTTGACTTTGTAAACCATACCATCTGTTGAAAAGAACAATAGCTGGGTATGTGTATTCGCGACAAATAGGGTGGTAACAATATCCTCATTTTTGGTCTTTATTCCAGCCTTTCCCTTGCCGCCGCGTTTTTGTGATCGAAATTCGGCCAAAGCAGTTCGTTTTATATAACCACTATGGGTTGCAGTGACGACCATGTCTTCACTCTCAATTAAATCTTCATCTTCTAAATCACCTGACCAATCAATGATTTCGGTTCTACGTGGTACGGCAAAGAGATTTTTGACTTCATTTAATTCATCAGAGATAATTTTCATTATCTTTTGACGGGATGCGAGAATTGCTAGAAATTCTTGGATTTTTTGTGAAAGTTCTTCTAGCTCGTTGGTTACTTCTGCAACGCCGAGTTGGGTAAGCCGTTGCAATCTCAATTCAAGAATCGCTCGCGCTTGAACTTCGCTAAGGTTATATGTTGTCTCATCATCATTAAGTGTATGGCTTGGATCGTCAATTAATTTAATATAATCAGCAATATTATGCGCCGGCCAGCGCCGTAGCATTAACTTTTCTCTTGCTTCTGGCGCATTTGCAGAGGCTCTGATAGTTGCGACAATTTCGTCAACATTTGATACGGCTACTGCAAGACCACATAGAATATGCGATCGTTTACGTGCTTCACGCAATTCGTAAGCGGTGCGGCGGGCAACCACTTCTTCACGAAAATCAATAAATGCCGTTAAGAAACCGTGTAATGTGAGTTGCTCAGGACGTCCACCATTTAAAGCGAGCATATTGCATGAAAAAGAAGTTTGTAGGGATGAAAATCGATAAAGTTGATTAAGAACAACTTCAGTTGTGGCGTCACGCTTTAATTCAATAACAACACGGACACCATCACGATCGGATAAGTCTTCGACATTGGAAATACCTTCAACTTTCTTATCACGAACTGCGTCCGCAATTTTCTCAATCATCGCGGCTTTATTGACCTGATAGGGGATTTCATCAACGATAATCGCCTGACGATCTTTTCTTATTTCCTCAATATGTGTTTTGGCTCTAATGACAACCTTCCCTCGACCTTCCAAGTAAGCCATCCGTGCGCCATTTTTTCCAAGGATTAATCCGCCGGTTGGGAAGTCTGGACCTGGAACATACTTAAAAATTTCCATTGAATTTAGGTCGGGTTGTTCAATGAGTGCTAGTGTCGCATCAATAATTTCGCCAAGATTATGAGGTGGAATATTGGTTGCCATTCCAACCGCAATACCACCGGCACCATTGACAAGCATATTGGGAAACCGTGCTGGCATAACCTTCGGTTCTCTATCTTTTCCGTCGTAATTATCTTGAAAGTCTACAGTATCTTTGTTAATATCAGCGAGAAGGAAACTGGCAGCCTTATTCATACGTACTTCTGTATAACGCATCGCGGCAGGATTATCTCCATCCATTGATCCAAAATTACCTTGACCATCCAAAAGTGGTAGCGACATAGAGAAACTCTGAGCCATGCGTACCAATGCGTCATAAATTGCTGAATCTCCATGCGGGTGATATTTACCCATTACATCGCCAACAGGACGAGCTGACTTTCTATAAGGCTTGTCATGGGTGTTTCCGGTTTCGAACATTGCATAGAGAATACGCCTATGAACTGGCTTTAATCCATCACGCAAATCAGGGATGGCACGCGAGACGATAACAGACATTGCGTAGTCTAAGTATGAAGAACGTAACTCATTCTCTATGGAAATAGATGGACCGTTATACGGTGGAGGTATCGTCCCATCTTCGGGAATGTGCGCGGGAGGTTCAATAATATCTGTCAAGTTTAGTACCTAGTTTCAATAAATTGCAATATATTGTATATTACTTATAACAGATCCACTGTTACAATACAATGGTACTTCACTATTGTTTTGGTAGCATTTTTATTAAATTGCTGCCAAATTGTTTTCTTGCAAAATGTATTTCAGCTTGGAATTATTGATGTGATAATAAATAATCACGAAAGGTTAATTTTAAATGTCAAAAGCAAATAATGAAACCGAGTTAATGCTTAAAGGATACGGATTAACAACTGCTGAGATGTTTTATCATATGCCAGATTATATACATGTCTTAAATACTTTCGTTTGGCAAGATTATGACCTCGCCCCCGATTATCCCAAACTATTTAAATTTATTGAATTCTGGCAGAATGAAATTGAGGGCGCACTACACTCTGTTCGTTTTACGCACAGGAAAATGATTTCAAAAGGCGAATGGCGAAATTTGGCTGGAGAATTTAGACTCAACTAATTTGATGAACAAGACGGGGAGGGTCATAGTTGAACAGGGATAAATGAGTTGTCCGTATATTATGCTTCAGGTTCAAATTTGATGTCAGATGCACTCTTGATGTAAGGGATAAAGTACGCTGGTTCCAAACGAAAACTGTTGCCTGTTATTCTTGACTTAGTGCGTCATCCTAGAGCAAGAACGGTATTGGATGGATATCTGGTTCGACATGTCTGTCTCAAGCTTTGTCCAAAGCTGAAATAGTGTGATTATTAATGATATCGTGGTCTGGTGAGGGGTTTTCGCTAAATAGTGTCTGTTACAAAACTCCTATTTTTCTCAAATTTCAAGAGTTTACCATGCATAAAAGTATATTTTTCAACG
>JAPORV010000432.1 GCA_026710055.1 Aestuariivita sp. | reverse complement strand
TAAAGGATCTGGCGGATGTGCACTTCCCCGACAAAAGGATCATTCTGGTGATGGACAACCTTAACACGCATAAGCTCTCAACCCTCTATGAGCGCTTTGAGCCGGCGGAGGCCAAGCGAATCGCGGCTCGCTTCGAGATTCACTACACACCAAAACACGGCTCCTGGCTGAACATCGCTGAAATTGAGATCAATGTGCTCACGCGGCAATGCCTTGCGCGACGCATTCCTGACCGGGAGACGATGGTTCGGGAAGTACGTGCCTGGCAGGATCACCGCAACGCCGCCCAACACTCCGTCAACTGGCGGTTCACAACCGACGGTGCCCGCATCAAACTCAAGTCCCTCTACCCATCAATACAATAAAAATGGTATACTAGAAGAAAAATCAATCGAACCACCGCTTACCTTCCATTTTTATATATACCACTCGGACCCATAACCATCTGCACGCGCCTACAATCCTTAAAGAAATATACAACGGAAAGTATCGCCTCTCAAATTTTATAAAGGATTGATCCTTGGCATACGTCTTACAATAGTAATGCGCATGAAAACCAGTGGTGAAAGCCTTGCTCAAAAAAGCATCAGAAGGCAATGCAATGGCGTTTGCTACACTGATTGAACATCATTCCGACAACATTTTTAGTTTGTCTTACCGCCTGACTAGAATACCAGCAGATGCTGAAGACCTGACGCAAGACACCTATACCACTTTACCAGCTAAACTGGCTAATTTCAGAGGCGAACCACATTGTACGACCTGGCTGTGGTGAGTAATGGTCAATGTTGTACATGATCAAAGACGCCGTTCAACCATCCAAGCGCGTCACGCCAAGAAATGGACAGATTGGGAAACAAAACGCACGGCCAAAAAAGAAACTGCAGAAACGGTAAACTGGCTGACTGAAATAATGTGCGGTTTGCCAGAAGAACTGCGCAATACACTAGCACTAATTTTGGACGATGCCACGCACGAAGAAGCGACACAAGTGCTGGGCAAAGAGTGAGCATATTGTGTATTGCGACCTGCTGATGACATATATGTCGTTATCCCGCCGTAAGTTTGGCCACGGCGTGGTCACGATTTCGGTCTAATTTTCGATGCGATCGGTTAGATGCGGGTTATATTGCGGGTTTTTCGGTTATTTTCGCCCCGCCGGGCCGTTGTTTAGCGATCAATTGACCTCTCGAAACAAAAAAAATCATGGTTTGATGATTTTTTCACTGACAGCAAAATTTACGATGTGTGACGCTGGTCGTATGATGATGATCGTTCGTTCGCAACCGCCACACTTTTCGCTCCGCGATGTAATAATGCGCCTGGTTTGAGTTCTGCGCGATTCTTTGGCCCAGAAGCAGCCAGTCTGAGCCTTGCGTATTGGGCTCACCATAGAGCCGGACTCGAAACTTATCATGATAGAATCATATCCCACAGAGGTCTTGACCCAGTTTCGCCGCTTCGAGACTTCGAACTTTTTCTGGGAAAACCGCTTAAGATTTTCGGTAGTCGGTTCGATAATTTAAAGAAATACAGGGTGAAATCTAACGGGCCAATTAGTCATATGTTTGCTTCGGTTTCGCTGTTCGCCAGAGACACAATTTTAGACAGCTTCGTCTCGTAAGCCCACTTGCCACTCTTGAAATCTTTCTTGCGAAAGCCGGGGTTCTGCATTCCGGGGAGAGCGAAAAAATTAAGTGAAATATTCCCGGCATTGATTTCCTACCGATGAAGCTCAATTTTGATGGTACCGTCTTTGCGGACGTCTGCATGCAGCTTATAGTCAAATTGATCCGGCGGAAAATTATCAAGCCAGCCGCTGGTCTCGGGATTTCTGTGATCGTAGACGAAAATATTGAAGTTGCCCCGATCTTTGGGATGCAAAAGGGCTTCCAGTGTTTCCTTCAATTTGATGTCGTCGCGCTGATCCCAGATATCGTGTAGGGTGCTTATTCTAATCGCTGTGCCTCGTGAAAATGAGAGCTCAGTTACATTGTCATCTCTTGCTAACATGGTTGCGGGAAGAAGAGGGCCAATCTGATCTCTGCGAAAACGTCTTGGTATGACATTTTCTCGGTATCCAAGACGGCAGTGACATCATCAAGGACCTTTCCCCCGCCTTCGAAGCCACCCCAATCGGCTACCCAGTGCACATTCGCTTGATAACTTCTCTAAAGCATAGAGTTCGCACTCTTAGCCTGAACGATCCAACGCGAAGCGACCGATGCTTTTTGCGCCGGTAAGAATCCTTCCTTCATCGGATTTAGCTTTATTTCCTTTGCATCTGTCCCGATGAACATTCAGGATTGCTCAATGACATCTAGCGACATCCCATTGCCGTTGTCGACGATCCACAGGTCTACCAGATCATCTAGTCCTTTGGAAAGACAACTAAGGTCGTCGTCATTGCACTTGTCGGCCAGCTCGAATGGTTTGTCTCCTTCTATGTAAATCTTGTCGCGGCTTTCAACACATTGGACAGGCTAGAAAATTCTTCTGTACTAAGAGTTTTCGGCGTTTCAGAATGACGGTGCAGAAAGTAAATCGCGCACGTACACGCATCAGCGTCATTGGCGTTTTTTACAAGTTCGGTAACAGCACCTTGCGATGTAGCCACGTTCTTGAGGCCGATCAAACGCATCGCTATAGCTGAAACTTTGAACAGAACTTTTTTCACAACGCAGTCCAGTCTTCTAACTGAAGGTCAGGAATACGCTCGAACTCTCGAACGTTGTTGCTGACCAGTATAAGATCTCGCGCTTTCGCTTGCCCAGCGATTAGAACATCATAGGGTCCAATCGGCGTTCCAGCCTTTTTCAGATCCGCTCGAATTTCTCCTGCCTGACGGGCGTCTTCATCGTCAAATGGCAGCAAGACAAAGTCCTTTACGAGCAGCCGGATCGTTTCTAGGTTGAACGAGACTTTTGGGCTCTTGTAGGCTCCGAAATAGAGTTCGTGTGAAACGACCGTCGGCAAACCGATGTCGCCTTCTGAGCAGTGTAAGACACGATCAATCAGCGACTCAGACTTTTGCCCAAGCAACGATATGACTGCATTGGTGTCGAACAAGAACCGCATCAGTTGAATATCTTGTGCAAACCGGCTCGATCTTGTCCCTCAGGCTGCTCTCGACCTTCGATCAGGAAATCTTCGCTCACACCACGCTTCAAAGCGCTTCGTAGCGAACTCCAACCATGTTTACTCTCTGAGTGCGGTCGCAATATAATTGCATTTCCCTCACGAGAGACCTCGACTTCTTCCACACTGAAGCGAAACTCCTTAGGCAAGCGAACTGCTTGAGAGTTTCCTGACTTGAATACTTTTGCTACCTGTGTCATGTCGACCTCCAGAATGTATATACTCTCGAGTATTTACATAATTTTGTTTAATTTGTAAAGTGGCTCGCAAATGAGTCATCAGACTTCGCCGGTCTAAAATTCAAGCTCAGGCAGGTCTCGCAGGCTCCGCAAATCGAACGTCACCAGAAACGTCTCCGTCTTTACGAAGGTATGCGGGGCGTCTGGGTGCGGCGATCGTGGCCCGCTCGCGACCAGGTCGTTGTAGCGCAACCGCGCCAACAGATCGCGGCTGACCTCCTTTCCAAAGATGTCGGCGAAGCCTGCCCGATCAATGGGCTGGTGGTAGGCGATGGCGCAGAGCACCCCCTCTCCATCTCGGAGAAGGCGAACGCCTAGTCGCCGAGATCGGCCGCCACCTTCACCAACTTATAAGGACGGCCGACCAACTCGGCTTGGATGTCATCGATCCGCATCACGACTGACACTCCCTGCCCCACCACGCAGACCAAGTCGTCGCGGCTGACCTGCGAGGCACTCGCGAAGAGCACCGCTTCGATCCGGCCCATCCACTGACGCCAACGCAACTCAGAGGGCAAGTCTTCAAGCGCACGGTCGAATAAGACAGCTTCGCCGTCCCGAACTGGCTTTTTGGCTACCGCAATATTCATTGCCAGACCTTATAGAGCCGGAAGTTGACTCGGCCGGTGAGTTTTTTGGCAACGCCCAATTCGACCATTCGATAGTAGAAACGAATGAGCCGCTCCGGGCAACAGTTCGGCGTTAGAACCGCAGACTTGGGGCACCAACATGGTCGAAGGCATGACCGCATCTTTCGTCAGGAATAGTTTTACCGTTGCGCACGATCCCTTTGATCTCAGCTTTGGTGCCGCCTCCCAAAGCGCAGCAGCCCGCTCAGCCAGGCATATGAAAGCCGAATGGTGTTGAGGATGGATGTCAGAGTGGGCTCTGCGGGGCGTTCCTCCCCTTTGCGCGGGCGCCCGCGCTTTGTTTTCTTTGTCTTCAGTGTTAATGCTGACATCTTCAGCGGTGTCTCACGGGCTTCAATCGCCGCCCCCTCGCGTGACAGATGTCCAACAACCGTCTCATCGTACGCCCATTGAATCAATGCTTTGTGCA
>JAPORV010000366.1 GCA_026710055.1 Aestuariivita sp. | reverse complement strand
TGCACACGATCACGGCGGATAATGGCAAGGAGTTTGCGGGTCACGAAGCGATTGCACGGGGACTGAAGGCGGGGTTTTTCTTTGCTCGTCCTTATGCGTCCTGGGAGCGGGGATTGAATGAGCACACGAACGGATTGATCCGGGGGTATTATCCGAAAGAGACGGACTTTCGGGCGGTGACACCGGAGGATGTGCACCGGGTACAGGAGGCGTTGAATGCACGTCCGCGCAAGGTTCTGGGCTATCGCACGCCGAGGGAGGTGATGACTGCTGCGTGTGGGTGATTGGCTCTTGGCCATGCGGGTATTGGTTGTGAACAGGGCGCTGCCTATCTGACAGGACGACGGACGAATGATATAGGACGCAAGGCCTCTGGGGGCGGCCGCCCCCAGAGGCCTTGGCACCCCACTTGTGCGTTTGCTGAGAATGATTTATACTCTTCCCACAGAGAGATGTAGGGCTTGTGACGTGCCACTGCACAACAGCCATGCCTCATCACCAGAGCGTCACCTCCCCTCACTTAGCAAAAGCCTTGAGTGAGGTGAAGTGATGTCTCTTGGTGCACTTCACAGTTGAAACGGGCATAGAAAATAAATGTTTTTCAGCAATTTATTGCTCATTTAAGCTTTTTTAACAGGCAGGCATTAAATATACTCATTCTTCATTGGTGAACATACGTTCCGGCTCACAGTCAGGCGCGTCCCGTCTCAACAGTATCATCACCAACGTGATCAAAAAAGTGAACTCTTTATACACCCGACGGTTGAACGCCTTGCAACTCTTAAACTCTTCTTGCGATAACTATGGTCACAATACGAGATATCGCTTGATCGAGCTACAATGTGCGACTAACCGCAACTTGTGCCATGAAAAACTGAACTTTTCTGTCAAAACGTGAGAAAGTGATTTATTTTTTACATGAGAAAAATAAGTTTGTTCAGGTCTTTTTATCATCATCGTAGGACTTACCGCCTGCTGATGACATTGCGATAACGGCCATTACCAAACACAATGGGTGGTTTCGGTTACCTTTTTTTTGCCGCGTAACACTGGATCATGAGTGTTCGGTTTTTCGGAGTATCTATCGGTAGATCCCTGGAGTATTGGGGAAAAAGAACCCCAAAGGTAAATTATGGGGATGTACAAGCCCTACGCGATATACACCGTACGGGATTGGCAAAGGAAAATAATCTCCGCGATCGCCGGTATTATCGACTGCATGCAATAGGATCGAACCAATCATTCCCATTACCGCGTTTCAGAAAAACCGATTGGCAAACGGAAACCACCAAAATTCTCCAAAGCCGTGGCCTGAAAACCTTGTTACAGGGCATTCCTTAAGTTCATAAACCGCAAAATTAAGTTAATGCTATTGACCTCCCGCTTTCATTCAAAATAAAATTCTATGAATAATAATTTGGGGAAAAATTGAAAGCAACATGTGACTATCGAGTGTCTTTTTCAACAGGAGGTCTATTTTTTTATGAAAGTGTCGAATTCGCCCGACTTCACATACCAAGAGAATCTTGGAGTGAAACACGGAACCGAGCAGTTACCGCGCGAATTACGCAAATGCCAAAGGACACATCCAATTCCCGAAGCATTATTGAAATCAAAAATCGTATCTCAACATTCTCTACTATTGAACTAGAATTTTTTTTGGATGACGCTGATCGAGTAGATCAAAAAGCGATGCTATGGATAGCGTGTTGCCGCGTCTATCGGTTTGTCCGAGAATTCGCTGTCGATGTTATCAGAGACCGCTACGTGTCGTACTATGATGTTCTTCCGCCCGAAAGTTTTGATGTGTTTTTTAACGACAAGACCGAAGAAAATGAAGACTTAACAAGAATTAAGAAATCAACATTGCTCAAGTTACGACAAGTATTGTTTCGCATAATGCGTGAAGCCGATATTCTGACCGATCAAAACGAAATCAAGAAATCTTTTCTATCCTTGCAGTTAACCTCCTTGATCAGAGACAACAATCAAGCCGAATGAAGATACTTCCCCACCCTTCTCCCAAATAAGGTTTGACAATGAACATATCAAGCAGCCGGAAAGAGCGAGCGGAACACTTGTTTAGTGTCATCTCAAGTGAAAGATTCCTAAATAAGCAAGGTTTAGGCAGCTAGGTGCCCTTTTTTATCTACCCTTATCCAGCGACAGAAGGTCTTTCGATGTTAGGTGATCGAGAGAGTCTTATTACTCAATTAACTACCATTGGCCTGAAGGTTCTCGACATCAACCTATAAAATCTTTCCATCGAAATTTTGCAAGAACGGGGAATTTTTGAAGAAATTCTCAAAATTGAAGAAACAATCGAGAAATCAGAGATACTTGAGCTCTTACAGGGTGTTTTAGACCCGCAACAACATCTTGTTCCAAAAATTGGCAATGCAATAATTGATACAATTCCTGATGTTATTTTTTTATCAGGCGTTGGCGAGGTGTTCCCTTACATTCGATCATACAACATTCTGAATAATCTACAAAGTACGGCAAAAGACGCTCCTACTGTACTTTTCTTTCCTAGTAGCTATACCAATACCATTGCGACTGGGGCATCACTAGATCTCTTTGGATCGCTACATGATGACAAATACTATCGTACTTTCAATATTTTGGACTATGGACTATGAGGTTTGACACTGTGACCATCAAGCTGTGTGACATATTTGAGAGGCCAATAGATCGTGCCATTAATGGCGTTATCAAGGCAGATGATGAGAACAGTCTCCGCATCGAACTTGATGAATATGTCATTACAGGGGAAATTAGGCGGCGCTTTAGTGCCACCCATGATGCATACAATAATTATAAGAATGCAAATGGTATCTGGATCTCCGGTTTTTTTTCAGGTAAATCTCACCTCTTGAAAATATTGGCTTTTCTCCTCGAAAATCGAACGGTAGAAGGAACGCAGGCGCTAAGTATTTTTGAGGATAAATTAGCCGATAAACCAATGTTGGCTGGTGCCTTACGTAAAGCTGTCTCAATCCCATCTCGCTCCATCTTGTTCAATATTGATCAAAAAGCTGACCTTATATCAAAGTCGGATACGGATGCACTACTGGCGTTGTTTCTAAAGGTCTTTGATGATGCCTGCGGTTACTATGGTAAACAATCTCACATCGCACAATTCAAGCGAGACTTGGATAAACGCAATCAACTGGACAAATTTAAGGCAGCCTATCAGTCTTTTTCTGGTCAAACTTGGGAGCTTGATAGAGAACAAGCTATTCTTGAAAGTCAAAATATTACGGCGGCATTTTCAAACGTTACTGGTGACCAAGCAGATACATCAAAAGACATTCTAGGTCAATATCGCAAGGACACGAGAATCTCTACAGAAGACTTTGCGAACCAAATCAATTCATGGTTGAACGCACAACAATCAAACTTTCGGTTCAATTTTTTTGTTGATGAGGTTGGTCAACATATAGCCGACAACGTTAAACTCATGACAAATCTACAAACAATCGCAGAAAGTTTAAACACCAAATGCAATGGGCAGGCATAGATCATCGTCACAGCTCAACAAGCGATATCCGAGGTTGTCGGCTACATAAACGCCCTGCAAAGGAATGACTTCTCGAAGATTCAGGCACGCTTCGACACCCGGGTACCTTTAAATTCAGCCGATGTTGCCGAAGTCATTCAGAAACGCTTATTGTCAAAAACTGAAGCCGCCCAAATCCAACTTGGAAACCTATTTGATTGAGAAGAAAATAATCTCAAAACCCTTTTTGATTTTTTAGATGGCTCAATCAAGCTCAAGAGTTTTCAAGGAAGAGAACACTTTATAGCGAGCTATCCCTTCCCCGGATACCAGTATGATTTATTTCAAAGAGCAATTCAGGGACTTTCCGAACATAATGCCTTTGAAGGACGCTATCGTTCAATCGGCGAACGTTCAATGCTGGGGGTCTTCCAAGAAGTCATGAAAATGCTCATAGATAACGCTGTCGGCAATTTAGTGACTTTTGACTTGATGTTCGAATGGATACGAACAGCACTTAAATCTTCTGTTCAGCAATCCATTGAAATCGCCGAAAAGAACCTTGATGATCAATTGTCAATCCGCGTTTTGAAATGCTTATTTCTTGTAAAATATGTTAGAGAATTTAAGGCGACTGTTCGAAACGTAAGCATCTTGCTCTTGTCCGAGTTCGAAATAGACCAAACCCTTCAAAGGATCGAAATAAAAAAAGCACTTTCTAATTTAGTATCTGTTAAAAAACCTTAAATTCGCTGGTAAAATTTTGAAAACATATACTTTTCTGATGCGTTTGTTCTGACGAAGATTTCCGATATTTGGTACAATTTCTTAATATCTTACATGATTTCCATTGAATCAGCCAATCTTCGCTAAATTGAAGAAAAGGCATCCACATATTTCAGTTAAGTCAACACGTTGAAAAATATACTTTTATGCATGGTAAACT
>JAPORV010000252.1 GCA_026710055.1 Aestuariivita sp. | reverse complement strand
AGAGATGCAAAATTTAATGAAAGGTGAAGTTTCCAGAAAATGTACTTTTAAAGGTGAAATTAACTCAATTTTAAATTTGTCGGCTTCCTTCTTTTGTTGGGTATTCTTGAAATCGTTTTCTTTAATGATTGAGTTTAAAACGATTAGGTGTTGCTTCGAGGTAGCTGACTAATCAAGAGATTTACTTGATTTGGTCGAGTGAGTCATTACACTTGACCGCCACTAATTTCAATTGCTTGACCGTTAATGCTGCTAGAATTATACTGACATAACCATAAAACTGTCGCGGCAACTTCTTTTGTTGAAA
Source organism: Aestuariivita sp. (assembly GCA_026710055.1). GTDB lineage: Bacteria > Pseudomonadota > Alphaproteobacteria > Rhodobacterales > Rhodobacteraceae > JAPORY01. The sequence continues at coordinate 4,153 of JAPORV010000252.1, read as the reverse complement.
TAAGCCGTTTGTTTCGATTAGCGGAAATCATAAGTTCAAGTGCATTTTTTTTACTTAATCCGGATCTTTTTGAAATAGAGTCAATATTTTGTCGTACTAATGGCGTATCAACATAGCCTGGACAAACGGTATTGAATGTAATGCCAGTATCAATGAAGTCCTCACTGAGTGCGCGTGTTAATCCGACGAGTCCATGTTTTGACGCTGTGTAGCAGGCGGCCCCTTTTTGCCCCTTCAGTCCTGCGATCGAAGAAATGGTGATCACACGGCCCCAGTTTGTTTTGCGCATTGAATTCAGGCTTTCGCGAATGGTATAAAATGCACCATCAAGATTTGTTGCCATCATATTGCGCCAAAATTCTGTTGTAGTTTTGTAAAGTGCCTTACCCTCTGCGATACCAGCATTGGGTATACATATTTGAATTGGCCCATTAATGTTGACAGCTTCTTTTATTTGTCGGCAAACGTGAGTTTCATTACGCACATCCATAGCTATACCGATGATACGATCTGAAGTTACCGCGTTTAGAGTATCTTGATTACGTCCTGTAATTGTTACTAGCGCACCTTCGTCCGCAAGCATTTGAGCGATTGCCAATCCAATTCCTGTTCCACCTCCGATGACAATAGCATGCTTGCCATAAAGTATTTGGGTTTGTTTTTTGATAGAAAGTTGCATAGCTTATTCTATTATTGTGGTTTGTTTTGGATTTTAAAGTTGGTCGGTATAAATTTAGCTCAATAGATTCAAAGAGCAGTGAGTAGATTTTGGTCTTTTAAAAAAATTAAATTCAGACTTGTGAGTAGGGGAATATTTAGTATTGAGCTTATTAGCTGAAATGCATAATGCGCAATAGTGATGATTGGCATTTTTTGAGAATAAAGTTCAATGTGAAATAATCATCAGAGTAACTTTCAAACCTACTGTAACACTTTTTGCAGTGACGATGAGGTGTTGTACGAATTTTGATGTCAGTATGTTTCTTTTCGTTTTGTTGACTTAAAGATTGCGAAATCTCCCAGACTTGATTATACGCGCCATTTCCGCTATCATTGATGATGATAGTGAGAAATAATCGGATGGCACCGTTCAAACGCTCAGAATGACAACGTTTTGTGGACTCTTCGTAATGACGACACAATGGAAATTCTATGGACGGCAGAAGGAGCTCCGGGAGCTTCATGCTTTTGTTGACAATCATCCACGGTTTGACGTCCTCGCCATTCGCGGGCGACGGCAGGTCGGCAAGAGTGATCTCATCCAAACGTTTCATGAACGTCAGACCGACCATCGTAGTATTCTGTGTAAACTTGAAGACGACGATAGATCGCACGACGTATTCTACGACCGGCTCTTTGAAGCCACAAAAAACATCAATCCACGTCTTATCGCGGAGTTCACGGTCAGCGAATACGAGCACAACAACCGGTTCAGCAATCTAACGGAGCATCTCTTGCAGCAGGGATGTGTGGTTGTTTTAGATGAATTTCAGAACATCGGCAACACCGGTAATCGGAACATGCAGAGCCAGTTCCAGCATCTGATTGATCGGGTACGGCGTCGCGGTGATCGGGATCTTTCCCAGCCGCATTGTCGGTTGATTCTCCTGGGATCCGAACAGCAGCGGTTGTGGGAGATGCTCAGTCATCCGCGCGCGCCCATGTACCAGCGTGTGGATTCATCCATTCATGTTCAGCCCTGGAATTTTCCCGAATTTAAGGAGATGGCTTTGGATCAGGGGTGGGACCGCAATCCCGACCGACTCCTTACACTCTGGACGGCGTACAACGGTCTACCGGGACATTGGCGAAGGTTCTGGACAAATTCTGCGCTCAGCGACTTCTCTCTCATCCTTGATGACGCAGAGTGGACACGCCAGTTCCTGGAGTGTGAAGAGGCTCATCGCCAGACGCGCGATGGGGCCTTCCATCGGCAGATGGAGATCGAACTGCGCGAGTCCGATCGTGCAATCGTGCGTTGGCTCGCGGAGAAGCCGGAGGGACGAAACCTCACCACAGACCTGAAAACGCGGGAGTCGCGACCGGCGGTCAATAGGATCAAAAAAGAATTACAAAAAGAACATCCCAATACAGATATTTCTGATTACGAGAAAGCACGAACGCTCATAGAAGAGGCGATTGAGCAGCGCCTTTCTAGCGGGCATCTCGGGTTGCTGCAGGCGCGCGCTCCACTCGATTCAGAGGATCGGATCAAATGGTCGGTCAGCGATAACTTCGCACGGTTCCAATTGCAGGTGCTGGAGAAGGCGGAATCGGACCGGGTGGATCTGGACCTGTTCACGAGACGTCGCCGGCAGTCCCAACGGATCCTTGAGGGATACGGGCTTGAGAGTCTGTGCCAGGCCGCTCTTCGTGATCTCACACATACGGGGTGCCCCTCTTTTCCGAAAGAAGAATATCCCTTCACCTTGATTATTGCGAATCCAGAGATCACGGGTCCGAAGGTCGCTGAGTTGGGAGGCACGAAACAAACGGAGTTTGACGCCCTCATCCGTATTCGGCCGCGATCCGACCCCTCCTATTTCGGCCATCTGTGGATCATCTCAGTAAAACGCGGAGTGACGCGTCATGACGCCGCGCAGGACATCGAAGCCCTTGACCGATTCTTCGCCAACCCCTCTGCGACTTGGATGAAGGAGATCTTCAACGGGGGCAACCCACTGCGCTATCAGCGCCATTATATGTTTGTTTCACCGGTGATCGAGGACGCCGAGCGGTCCCCGCTTATCGATCAAGCGGTCGCAATGCGACATTCGCATGAAACGGAACGGATGGATCACTGGTATTGTATGGACATCGCCGACATGATGTCAGGGCGCGGCCCGCAACCGCTGCCGCTTCCCGAACCACGCGCCAAACCGATAAAAGATACCTTGTCCAAAGAGTAGGGTGACTCATACAGCCCGCCCGAACCAAACCGCCCGGTTATGAAGACGATGACCCTACTACAATCCCTTAGTTCAAGATTACCATATCGAGTATGATCTGTTAATGCTTCTGGAAGACCTGAACAGATCTTCAATTATACTAAAGCAAGTGGGAAGCTTCTAGCGGAAGTGATGATAAGAAATTTTTGTATATTTGGGGTTATACCACCTCAAAAGCCCATAAATGGATCAATTTCGTTCAAAATGGGCTCATCGTATAATTTGCTAGATTTAGGAGGATCTTGCGTCAGATTCCGTTTGGAGACGATATCCTCTTGAACCCCTTTTTGGATCTTTCGGCATCGCACGCGGCACCACCGTCGTTGACTCACTGGAGAGCCTTACCGGCAGAGCTGCGTCTGTAGCGTGTCAAAGCGGTTGGTAAAGAACCGCCGGCAGTCGTCAATCTGTATCTGATACCATTGTTTCATTGCCGCAATCTGCGCGTCAGTCTGGTCGCCGACGCCAGAGGAGATGCTGCATGTCGGGCAGAGCCATTGTAGGAGATTTGAGAAGCTGTTGCGCTGTTCATTCAGTTTTGCCTCTGTCTCCGTGATCATAGCATCGGCGGTAGTCGTGCACGCCGCGATGGATTCATTCTTGTGTGCCACCAACTCTTCTTTCGTAGTTGCTTTCCTTGCAGGATCCCCGACAGTTCGGCTCGGAATGCCGAGCGCTCCGCCACCCGTCCAATGGCCCAGCATGTATGTACCAAGCCGAACTGCTTCCGCGGAGCAGGGCTCCGTAAAGCCCTTCTGGCCCGTGTTTGGAATTTGAAGTCCATCGGTGGTGTTGTTCTCGGCTCGGACTCCGTCTGCGAGTACCGCTAGCGAGAAAGCGACCGACAGGATTATCGCATGTTTCGTGTTGTTTCTCACTCTGTCAAACCTCTTACAAAAATTAATTAAACCTTATCTCACTTAGTAGTAGATGTCAATCTAGTATCCTATCGTTATTGAATTGATGCTAGGAGCTGAAAAATTGTTGTCTTATTTATAGTGAATGGTAGTGAGTCGTCTCATTGATAACAATACCACATCCCGATTGGTTTGAGCAGGGCCGTTTCTGATGTCGCAACACCGACAACGGATGGGGAGATAACATATGAGGCACAATGATGAACCCGAATGGACGCAAGTTTTATCATGTCACGCTGGATACTGAGGAGCGATCGTCTCTTCAGGATCTGGTGGAGGGTGGCACAG
>JAPORV010000201.1 GCA_026710055.1 Aestuariivita sp. | reverse complement strand
ATGATTTGGAATGCGGGTATCGCGCACGCAATATTCGGACATCGCGAACATCTCTGGGGATGACACAGACCGAATTTGCATCGTTAATGCGTGTTTCAGTCACCACACTGCGAGATTGGGAGGACGTCAAAGTGATGCCACCTGAACATGCCGTTGCCTTTGCCTGGATTACTGCAGCTGATCCAAAGTATGTGGAACAAACATTGGCAACGCGACTCGTATCATAAACAGCGTTGACAAACGTTACGAACCAGGAGGTTCCCGTCCGATGTCCGACAGTAACGACACCGCAGTGTTTCCACCCGTTGGCCGCTTCGAGGCACACCTGATTGCACCCCCGCAAATTCTGGGATGTGAACGCATTCCTTTCCTGACCCTGGTCGGCATCATTGCCTTCCTGATTATTGTAGTGTTTGGCATCAATGTCACCGGCGTCACTGGAGGGCTGCTGATGTTCCTCGGCGGCGTGCGCTGGTTGCGCGCAATTTTTGAAATCGACCCCTACTATTTCGCCATGCGCCGTCTTGCAATCCAAACCCCACGTTCCTTGCCGGCAGAACATCCGCCGGCTTACATGAAGGCATGGGCGTTTGTGGGATATGATGATCCACCGTCCGCCGATGCGGTGTTTGTCGCATGGCTGAACGTCACCGGCGTGGTGCTGATGCTCGCCACTGTTGTCTGGGCGTTTACAGGCCTGATCATGGCCGGAATTGTCTTTGCCTCTCTGATGACCGCTATCGGGCTGTGGGTCTTCAGTGATGATCTGATGGCCCGCGTTCAGTCCCGGCACCGCTGAGCGCTCAATCGGGATATGCTGCATCGGGATCACCATCAGCGTTGCCCTCTCCGCCAGTCCCACGGCGGGACAAATGTCCCCGCCCAAAGTCCACGACGGTTGGCACGGGCGTGATCTTCATCAGCACTATAATCACGACTGTACCGGCGATAGGCGAGAGCGAAACCCTCACGTACCAGTCGTGCGTTAAGATCAATGCCACCAACCTTGCAAACGGCGATCAGGCGACCATACCGATCCTGCGTTCGTGATGTGCAATTGACCGATCTGTTATGTGTCCAGTTTTTGAGACGGGTGGTGGCGACGCGACCGCACGCGTAAGTCGCACCGTTTGCATCACGGCACCGTTGCTTATTTTCCGGGGCATCAATGCCATGAAGCCGCACCCGCTGACCTTGCAATTCAAGTGTATCGCCATCAATAATGCGCGCGATACCGCTTAGCGTGATCGTGTCAGCGCTCACGCGCGGTGGTAGTAACCCAGCGCTCATTGCAACGACAAGAACCAGAAAGCAGCCAGGAACATCTGTCAAATGACGCAAGGGATGTCTCTTATGCGTCTGCATTGTCATCACGCGGTGGAAAACAAAGAAGTTCAGTGACACCAACCGGAAAGTCCAATTGAAGTTTGTAATAGGTCTCGCCGGTGTTCCTGGTGTTCTTAAACATCACGCCAACCCGACGAAAACGGGACTTATCCTCATTCCCGTCGAGAGGAACAACGACATTGTAATACTCAGACATAGTTTATCCTTTCCGTGGTGAGTACGAATGAAGGGATTGTCGCGATGCTTTGGTTCCCAGCCAGAAACCGACCAACAGACTGCTGCTGATTAAGAACAGATGAAGAGATGCGTCGAACGACAGCAAGAGTTTCATCCTATCGACAGGAATGATGGAATGCCCATAGGCGTCCTGAACTCTCAAAAAAAGGGCACAAAACATCGAGGGCACCAACGCCACCGCAGCCGGAAAAGCCGACTGAAAAAGCGTCTTGCCGCGCCGAAGGCTATACACGCTTGCGGCGATGATGCTCATCAGAGCACACACAACGAGCACTGGTAGAAGATAGTCGGGACCCGCGTATAACCCCAACGCAGCAAACGCCCATGGATCCCCAGCGCCCATTCGGCGTGGCCGACATTGACGCATGATTTCAGCGACCACCCCAAGCGTAAGCGCCATGCTGACCGCGGCCATCATCATTTCCCAACCGGATAATAACCACATCAGTAAAAGCCCGCCCGCGCTCGCCACGCCCAGCGCCTCGAAATGAATTTCAAAATGCCTCACGTCGGTGATGACGGTCACAATCAAGGCTACCGCGATAATGGCTAAACAGACAATGACCGCAGCCTCAACCATTCACAATCACCTTTTCCGGATCGTCCTGGTCGCTCATGCCAAGCCATTCACACATATCATCATCCCTCGCCAGCGTTTCATCATCGTGATACATCAACAGACGGTGCTGGATATGCTTCTGTCGCTCATCAACCGGTAAGCGAATAAGTTCTTGAAGTCGGGCATGCACACCCGTTGGTTCCACGCCAGACAAATCACACACCGTATAAAATTCGTGCGTAGGAAAGGTGCCGACCCAGTTTTCAGCGCTTTGACGATTCCGCCCGCGTTCTGAATAGTGATGACCGCCATAACAAAGATCACGAATGATGCGCTGCCATACGGCGGTCCACAATGCTCGGCACGCAACACTGTCAATGAAAGTTGATGTTGGCATGAACGATCCTCACTCGTATCCGTTAGTCATCCGAGAGACGCGTGTGGCGTCTTCAGTGATTTAACGTCATCCTCATCATCCACTTGTTGCGGCACGGCGGTCGCGGTCGGCACAAGAACAGGCTTCCCCAGCCGTTCAGCAAGTTCACCCGCCCATAGCGGTGGTCGTGCTAACTCGGTTAACATGAGACCAACAACAGACGCGGGCTCCTGTTGATTGGTGACGACATTCAACGTTTCCGACATTGACGCCGTGAGATTATCGGGCGTCACGCCATGCTGTTGCAGTGTGATGGACAGCATAATGCATATATCTGTCATCAGAGCTTCTAAATCAGACCCGGAGCGATAGCCGCCGTTGTAGAAAATCTCACATGCCGTGATGTGATCTGGACGATACCCAATCGTGATATGAATCGATTGACCTTTCCACCGAATTTTGCGGGTTTCGCTCGGGCGACGATACGGGGGTGGTATGCGAACGTGATCTGCCATTAGACAGTCACCTCATCGGAATGGTCTGCCAGTTTGCTGGCCGCACTCGACAATTCGTGGTGTGAGGTCAGCGTGTATAAGTCTTTTTTGGTAAGCGGGCGCGGACTTCCGACAATATGTTCAGCGAAGGCATCCTCGTCCATCCATGCGTAGTAACGCGACCATTCATGCAGAACACCGCTACCGAGTCCTTTGATGCCGACTTTCGCACGGTTCTTAAAATAATGACCAACACGCCACCGAATTTGATGCATTGTATCATGCAGAATGCGTGCCGTTGTCCCAGGAGCTTCGCCGCTCCTGGTGCGCGCTACACGAGCCGCCGCATCAAAAAACTCAAGGAGATTTTTAACAAAGATCAGATCACTTGGATCAAGATTATTATTTAACGTGGCGACAATCTCGGCCATCCGACTCGGATCATCAAGAGAGTTGCGAATGGCATCGGTAAGACAAGCGATTGAGACCGTCTTCATGGTGCGTCCTTTCCTTCCTGATTTTCGGACGGCGTGTCCGGCCGAAAAAGCCCAATGAGTTGATCACACAAGGCGCGCAATGCACTGTCGTGACATTCGCTCATTGGACGTCGTTGTCGTAGTGCTTCAGCTCGATCTACGCGCGCAGTGCGTGTGAGGTCTTCTTGCCACCGCATCAGCCGCTCGATCTGATCAATGTCGGATTGCAGACGCGCAATTTCGCGGGATAAGGCCGTGCGAATATCCCCATCACCGTCGACAGATGCGCGACCAGTTGACAGCGACGCCGTCGTGGTTTGGGCAGGCAAAACGCTTGCCGCACCCAGATAAACAACGACTGTGATGACAGCTACCGACAGAAATATTAAGGGACATCGGTTTGTCATGGTAATGGATTACATCCTGTGCAGGTCGTGACCGTGGCATCGGTCACGAGAAGATTAGTTCGAATCGTCGCATTATCAGACGACAACTGACGCACATTCAGCGTGTTGACATTCAATGTATTGACATCTGCATCACCCAATCGGGCATCACCTGATACCGTAATAACCCCATCAAAAGTCAGATCGGCGCCTGTGACTTCCGCTGTGGCCGTTAGCTCCTCAACAGTGAGTTCGCCATTAATATCAACACTCTCCGCCGTGATTGCACCGGTGACATCAAGTGCTTGCACAGTGGAATCACCTTGCACAGAAAAAGCCCCCGTAATGGTCACATCGCCGGTCACGTCCGTCTCGCCGGTTAATGTGCCAACGGTTGCCGTCGTGGTCGTGAGATTAGCCACATTGGTGATATTGTTATCGCCCATATCGAGATCGACAGTCATTGTGTTGGCGATCGCATCCGGCGTGCCGTCGCCGTCACAGTCGAGAGCCACACGATAGAGATAACTGCGGCAGGCAATATCAAAGGCAACACTGTCAAACGCGAATATATCGTTCGCCGTTGCAAAGCCTGAACTGACACCGTTGATCGCAGCCATATCATAATCAATACCAGGACCACGAAGCCGTGTTTCTCCCGTTAACAGCACACCCACGCCGGACACACCATCAACCGCCGCAGGAACCCGGGCGAGAGGCGTTGACCCTCGTGCGCGGGCGATCACAAGAACTGTGCCGTTTGATGGTCGAAACATCCATAGCGATAAGGTGCGACGACCTGGTGTTAATGTTCCCAATGTTGTCGGCCGTAAATTGGCATTTGTAAGTTCAGAGAACGCTACTGACAGCGGGGCTGCATTGACACCATGAGTGCGGGCGGCATGCGTGACATTGCCTTCAACAAGCAAACGTCCTGCACGTGCAAGTTCGGCCACTGTGCGGGCTTCCACTGACACAACACGGCCTTCAGCCCAGTGGCCAAGGACCTGTCCACCCCACAGCACCAGAACCGCCAGCACTGCTGAGGCCAGCACCGCGTCAAGAAGACCCAGACCACGACGACGATGAATAGATATCCACTTCAAACTGCGGTGCAATCGTAACCATGGTCGTTGGTTGAGCATCAGCATCGCGCTCCAAAAACAAACGGGTTCACGCTGCGAAAGCACCCGCGGACAGTAAGATTTTGTGCCGCCAAATCCTCAAAGAAAGCATTTGCCGGTAGCCCTCTGACCGTGTCAGGAAACACATCTGTGGTCGTGATTCCGACAAGTTGATTGCCGTCGCGAATAATCACATCGCCAAAAATAGATGCATCATCCCAATCAGGTGTGCCCGTGGCCAATACCACATCAAAATCACCGCCATCACATAGATCGGCAGCCGCATTTGCGCAGGCGGTCAAATCGCGTGTTACGACGGTAGCCGTGGTAATATCCGTGGTGTCAGCACGCCAGGTCGCAATGCCCGTGACATCCTGATTGATGGTAATATCCGTCGCACGAAGCGCGGTTGTTGTTGTGGTTCCTGTCACGCTCAGATCTGCTTGCGCATTGAGAGTATCGGCGCACAGCGGATTCGGTGTTGAGCCTGGCTGGCAGTTGCCGGTCATGGCGGGCAGCACACTCGCATCCGCTTGCAACAGGTTGGTGTTGTTGATGTCGTTGTTATCAAGCGATAGGTCTGTTTGGACGGATAATAACGGATGTCCTGCATGCGTTTGACGGAGGACAGCATTGCCGTCAATTCGTGCAAACCGTGATGCCAGTACCGCTCGATCTCGGGTGCTATCGAATGTCGCCACAGCACGGCGTGCTAACGTTTCCGCGGTGTCGGATGAGTCCGTTAGTAAAACATCAAGAGCCTCCGTCAACGCATTCCATGTCGGTCCATTCACCATATCCGTTGATGGTTGAAGAATGAGAACGCCATCAGGAACGAGATTACCTTCATCAATATCCTCCCCGGTGGTGCCAATCAGATGCGTGAGGCTCCATCCACGTGGCGTAAGTGTGCGCAAAGCGTCATATGACGACCGACGCCACGTCGCCATAGCGGAATGTGTTGATAAGCTGGTGTGCTCAGCAGAAGTTAACGCGCGTGCCGTACCGATCGCAGGTGGCGTCACCGATGCCGTCATCCGTTGTTCATGAAGCCAATGATGAAGCGCATAGGCTTCTGCGGCCACGACGTCACGCACGTGACGCGCTTGACCGCGAAGACGTTCATCAGCCTGGCCAATCTGCCACAGCGCGAAAAATGATGCAAGGACACTGATCAGAACAAGCACAGCTGGAAGCGCCGACACACCACGTCGCGAAGAACGCGGGAGAATGCTCCCACCCACCGACACCCGACGGGCATAATGGCACTGCATGTTGCACACCGTGTTCCACGATGGCCGTGGTCGAGGATCAATGACAGCGATCACATCAACCCCGGAAGACAATGCCAACAGTTTCATCATCGGTATCGCAATCAGTGTTGATGTCAGCAAAATCATCATCAACAGCAGCAGTGATGGCCGCAAAGGTGCCGTCAGTATCCAAACCGATCACATCTGGTCTATCCAAATACGCCGCCGCAATTGTTTCGCACGCGGCCTCGGGTAATCCAGTCACAACAATGTAAAACCGATTATTACTGGCAGCAGGTGTTGAACCCGCTGGAGCCGTCGCCGACGGGGTATTCCCTGCTCCAATATGGATATTCCCTCCCCATGGCGTGACAATAACGCGGGAGGTGCCACTTCCTTGAATGGAATTTGTTGGCACGGCTGAAATGGCAGCGCCTTGAAGGGCTGGACCCGCTTCAAACTGCGGGCGATTGGCAAAGGTACGACGTACTGTCGATTCCATGATGATCATCGTATTCAACACCGCTTGAGCACGTGTATTTGTCACCACACCTTGATACGCCGAGACCAACCCCAGCGTGACAAGCGCTGCTAAAGCAACGCCCAGCACAACACCGAAAAGACTAATCCCTCGTCGGGAGCGTCGCGGCAAACCTGTTTGTGGACCATCGTCATCCAACACAGTGACGCCAACACTGGTCGCAGCGTTTCCGCCACTCATGATCGGTTGGCGCCGTTTGTTATATTCTGTTGTTATAAATTTATTCATTGTATTCATTGATCTTTCCTTATTGATGAACTGTGGTTTGCATTGATTTCATCGCCGACGATGAGACCATGTCAAAATGCTCCTTGATTGAGTTGATCAAATACGGGCATCATCACTGACAGCAGCAACATGAGAACAACGGTGACCAAGGTCAGCAAAACAGCATTGAGAACGGCCATACGTGTTTTGACCGTATTTTCGATTTGATCCAGACGACGTTCCAAAAACAATCCCGCACGGGCAATCCCATCGTCACGATTCCACAACACACGTAACACCACCGCGATATCATCATTCGGAAACCCCTGCCCTGCACTGAGCGCGGCAGTACCTAAATTCCCCGTGCTCTCAAGAGGTTCCATCATCGCGCGAATCCGCGAGGCTTCGTAGCGCCCCGTCGCTTTTGCCATACGCTCCAGCAGTGCTGTCGTGACCGCCGTCCCGTTACGACCATATTCAATGACGGCAAACAAAAATCCTGTACCCGCTTGCAGTCGCATGATCGAAAACGGTGGAAACCGATCCGCCATCACGCGGCCTGCCCCAGTCCAAAACCGCATCAACAACACCAACACGCTGATCGCCCCAACAATCCACATTCCTAGAGCAGCTGGATTAGCCGACAAGGCCAGTGTGATCTTGACAGTGATGTCCTGCAGTAGCGGCAAGCTTGAAAAGTCGACAATTTCCGCAAGTGCCGGCAAGAGCTCAAGACCAAAGAATAAAATAAGCGCAAAGAGCCCGACGGATAACAAAATCGGCATAGCAATGGCTTCATTCAGGGCTTTGCGAAGGGCCAGGCGATTACGCAGTAACCGCGAGGCCGATCCAAAGACCACATGCGCTTCCTGATCGCCCAAACCATCAAAGATCAATCGCTCAGGAGCCGATGTATAAGGCGCCAGACGTTGACTGATATTGCTGTCCAGCAATCCATTTCGCATTTCAGCGAGAATCAGGGCACGCGTGCGACGTCCGCTGCGTAAATAACCATCAATGAGCGTTTCAATCGCTTCATCCAACGACACGCCCGCTTCAACGACATCCGACAAAAGCTGCCAGATGTCAGCGCGCGTGGCCGCACTAAAAGCAAGTTTACGTTGGAGTAACACCACCCCTGTAACACGCTCGCCCGACAGCGTGATGACACTACGTGTTGAAGGCGATCCCCCTGTCTTGGCTTGTACCAAGGCATCAAGCCGACGATAGTAAGTGATCAGTCTGGAAAATAGGGATGCACTACTCATGCGGCGTATTGTCTCCTGTCAATGGTTGTTTGATCGTCAGTTGTGTCATCGCGCGCAGGTCCGGAAAGTGCTGGTAACGCCTCTGGTAACGTATCATTGGTGATCAGCTCATAATCCGCCGCGCCCATGGCCACCAAACGGCGCAACCGTGACGACAAGGGAATGCCCCCCATGCCCCCCTCTTTGATCGGTGTAATCCAGTATTTGCGTGCGCCCAGTTGGTTGTGATCGCCTACAAGCGCTCGATAGGTGTCATCCAACCGAATGAATTCTGCCGTGGCCCGTCGCCCGGCATATCCCGCCCAGGCCGAACGAGCGGTCTCAGCGGGGGCACCTGACAGATGCGCAAATGGTGCTAAACAATGCGGGCACCCTTCTTTGTGCCGGCGCATTGGCGCGATGGATGTCGGTGCTAACTGCTTGACGAAGATCTCATCGTCTATCAGCCAATCATCGACAATCTTCCGTGCAGGACCTATAACAGGTTCACAACACCCAGAGCACAACAGTGGCAGAAGCTTTTGCCGCATCACCAGATTCACAACATCCGGTCCGCTAAGCTCCGAAGGCGGAACACCCAGTGACATTAATCGGAATAAAATACCATTGGCCGAATTGGCATGAACCGTCGTGTAAATCTTATGGCCTGACGTGACAAAATGCAGCACTTCGTTCACGTCATCAGCCGAGCGAATCTCCGACACCATACCGATATCAGGATTAGTACGCACAAAGGTCATGAGCATTTGAGAGTAGTTGGCGCGGCGCTCTTCCGGAGTCTTTCCGCCTTTCACTGGAAACTGAATCACACCATCGCCTGTGGCGGGATACTCAACCGGATCTTCAATCGTATAAAGAGACACCTGCCCGTGTCGCTCTTCATACAATCGTTCAAGATTACGCACCAATGTCGTTGACTTTCCATCGCCTGTTGATCCGCCGATAATGACAAGCCCTGCCTCTGAACGTCGCTCTTCCCTCAACGCATCGAGAATATCGTCCTCCAAGCCAAGACCGCGCACGTCCGCGTAGTTCTGTTCATCAGCGGCTGGCAGCAATCGCAAATTCAAAAAATTTTGCAGGTCGCCATGCCAAGCGATTTGACCCCGCATGGCCGCAACACCGTCAGGCATCGCCGGCAGCTTGTCCGCTTGGCCAATGGAAAACGGCGCCGGTTGACCTTTGATGAGGGTCGCTTTACCATCGCCGCCATCGCGATGACCATAAATCCACGCGATCGCCTCCTTTACTTCCTGAACCTGCCACTCTGAACCGTGAGTGAACTCCCCTGCCCCAACTTTAATGCGAAGCAGTCCATGCGTTGCCCGTTCGACCAGTTTAATGTCAGACGCACCAAGAGACGCTGCTTCCGCCAACGCTTTCGTTAATCTCAGTTGACCCGAGGTTGGACGATGCGAAACAAGAGATTCAGCAACACGACCATAGTAAGCAGCCATGTCAGCGAGTGAAACGGCACGACGTTCTGTTTCCTCGGGTAACTGGTAGCGTGCACGAAGGTTCACCAGTTCTGCCGCAATCTCTGCCGTGTGATACGCTCGCACAAAACATACCGCGCCATCGTCCAAAATCGCACAGGCCTTACGGAAGTTCTCAGAACCGATCTCGAACGCACCGCCTTTGCTCAACGGTGGTGTCTCACCGGTTGAGAGTGAGAGCGTTTCCCGTAGTTTGACCATGTGACGATTGAACCGATAAAACCAACCGTCTTGACTTGAAGTCTCTTCAGAAGAAGACGCTACCGACACCAAAGCGCGGTTTTCAAAACCAGGGTTTTCAGTATGGCAATAATCATCACGGTTGGATGGCAATTCACTGTCATGCTTTTGCGACAATCTCATTCACTCCCCTCCGCAAGTGTAGAGACCGTCCACGCCACGTTGCCCGGCGTGTGATCGTCAGAAAACCGCAAGACCTGAACATGAGACGGATCATCCGTATCTTCGAGTTCCACCCCGTCGTCCGTGACATCACGCACGCGCCATCCATCAGGAAGATCCTCATTAATGGACACCGTGATTGGCGGATCACGCTCAATCGACACATGAATGGTCGGGGGGCTATCGGGCGTGGTGGACGGGATTAACATCTGAATTTCACGCGAGCCCTGTAAAAGGACGCGCCAGTCGTCATCACCGCGTTTAACGGCATGCAACACCTCCCAATCTGACACGACTGACTGTTCTGTCGCCACCTGTGCAACAGACAAATCCACCTCAGGCGCTATCGTTGCAGAGCTGGGGGGTGCAATAGAACGATCCGCCCCCGCAGAATCATCCAACGGCGGGGGATCACGATCAGACGGTTCAATAGCCGGTACGGTGGTTGCTGGAGTCGCCTCAGGTGGGGAGGTTTGCGGCGACGTAGTGCTCTCATCAGCTGAATCACTGTCTTGCGATGTAACACCACGTCCCCGCGCTCGTTCAGCTTGTGCAAGATCAGCTTCCGCAATGTCTAAATCGTCTCTCAAACGCGCAAGTGTTGCCCGAGTCTCCGGTCGCTCCGGGCCTTGTTCCAATCGTGTAATACGTGTTCTGAGATCGCTCACATCATCACGCAATCGGTCAACAAGACCATCCGATGCCTCAAGGTTACTGCTGATGTCGGACACCCGAACCAATGATATCGCAATGTCAAGACGTTCCTGTGCACGGAGAAATGATGAGATGGTTTCCGCACGCTCGGTGCAGAGTGCCAGAACTTCACGCTCAACCGCGGCAGTTTCCAACGGAAGCATTTCCGCCCAGGCCTGTCGCAATAACGGCGCAGGGCAATCGCCTAAAGTTGCACGGACATCACTTGGTTGAAAGGCTGCGCCAAGAGGTTGTTGAGCCAACGCCGGAGAAAAGAAACCAGAACATATGACGATAAGAATCGCAACAAACGTTGAATTCAATAAACGGATAGATCGAAAAGTGACAGAACAACAATGTTCAGGAGAAACCACATATGTGCTGACAACACGTGGTACCTTGCGGCGGTGCATTCCAAGGCTTGCAGTTGGCGCGATATCCCGATATATGTGAAACATCCACCTTAAAATCTGAATCACAGAATGACCGAAAGCGAATGTAAGATACTCAAGTCGGACATACAAAATCCGAAGGAACCGTCCGCAATCAAAGCAGAACCTATCGACCTTAAAGCGGAAATTCACCAAGCGGGGACCAGAATGATCCGACGGATTGTCGGCGCCGCTCTCGCGGTCGCTGCAATGATCATCACCTATTTTCAGTTTATTTTTCCAGTAATAAACTAAATGACGTTCTTGAAACGTGAACGTGCTGATGATCCGGAATAACAGCCTTTCCAATACCCTCATTCGTCAGCACCTCCTAAAGCAATCGCAACATCACGCCAATCAATTCGCTTCTTGCGACCGTCCGACCACGTGATCTCAATCGCATCACCATAACTTTTCCAAAGAACAGCTCTTTGATGGGATGGAATGTCTGATGGTCGATGAATCAGTCCTGTGGCCGATCCTAATACCGGTGGGTGAAACACACTGCCCACCGGCAGTCCGTCCAATTCCGTTATCAACGGTTGGTTGAGTAAGGTGTCATGAAACCGCGCCAGACGTGATGGTGCGGTATTGGCCACCGGCGGTTCAAACGACATCTGTTCTTTTGTGACAACCCACACGACGTCCGGAAACCGAAACTGTAAAGTACCGTTGCTTCGATGCACATGGGCGATCTCGACGACATCGTTCCCGTCGAGCACCCAAAATTGCGCCAGAGGGGCATAGAAAATACCGGTCGTTGTATCATCCGAAAAGCCGATGGTCATTGCGTAACCGCTGGATTGCACGAACATGCGTTCGACCTGATCAAGCCACGCTTCTGTACTGCCAGGCGCTGGCGGTGGTGCGGCAAGCACCATGGTTGCCGACGTCAACGATGTGACCAAAACGCCTGCGCTTAATACGTAGCAACACCGATCGGTCAAGCGCGAGCGTCGTTTGACAAAAAATGATTCTACCGATAAAATGTACGCATGAAGAACACACCGGACACTCGCGAGCTTGAGAAACGAATTGCCGTACTGGAGGAACGTATGAAAACCAATCATGCCCAAACGGAAACAGCGCTTGAGCGAATGAATGCTGCTTTTGAACGCCTTCGTACAGATATCGAAGTTAAAATGAGCAGTATGAAAGAAGATGCGGCAAAGCGCGATATCGAAACGGCAAAACGTGAAATACGATTGATCGGTATCATGATTGCGTTGTTTGCAGTCTGTACGGGCATCCTCGCAGTGCTGATCGGCCTCCCATCGTAAGTCGGTGGTTCGAACCATCAGACGTGAGAGCGTATTTTCGCTGAACAGGCGGCTTGCGCATTGCACGATGTCATAATAAATATGAGAAATATATTGGGGTACAGAATGGCCGACACAGCTTTTGATACACACCGAGAATTTCGAAGACTTCGCGATGCCGGATTTGAAGATACACTCGATAAGAAAATAGACGCCAAGATTGATACCCACCAAATCCTTTTGCGCTCGGAAATAAAAGCTGTCTTCAGGCGGCACACCAGCTTTGTTTTGACCGGCCTCCTTGCCTACGTGATCAGCATGTTTACCCTCGTGTTCACGTTGCTGGGATAATCCCTTCGTTCGCTGAAACCCACGCATCTCCATCACCCTTACTTTGAATTAACGCTATCGTTTTGTGACGGTTGTGGTTCAGAACCATTCGGGCCACCATATTTGTGCGCATTCGGTGTCACTAAATCCGGACGCAAGATACGATTGCCGGGATGTTGCGCAATGAGGTCGTAGTACGTGTTCGCCGTTTGCGCTTCATTGATTTCAAGGCCGAGTTCATCCGCGCTCGGAAAGTCCGGACAGAGGTCGTACACAGCTCGGGGAATATCGTACTGCAAATGGCCTGCCTTACTCGGATAGTATAAATGAGATTCGGAACGACGCGGTTTCTTACGCCATTGTAAGAGTCTACCTGATTCACCATCATACAGAGGGAAAAGACCGTCGCGGATGTCGTAGACTTGACGTTTAAACGTCATTGCGGGATACCAGTGTGTGGTGTGTCGAATCTCAGCAAAAAAGTAGCGGCGGTTTCCAATCGCGTACTTACCACGATAGTTGGTTTTACGATCCGGTGTACACGACACGAAAAAACCGTTTGCGCGAAACACAACAATTTCAAGCGTATGAGCGGGATAGTTCTTTAAAAAATCATAGCGGCTCCGGTCATTCACAAAAACGGCATTCCTAAACAAAACGGGTTGGTCTTTTGACAGAATGTTAACTGGAGGATGCCGGTAGGGCGGGTAGTCATTCACCTCTTTATTACTCATGGGAACAATGGCCGATTCAACATCAATCGGGAGCGGCGTGAACTCCTCATGAGCCAACGTCGGTGATGCGACCATGGACAAAATAATTGCTGAAAATCTGACGAAAATAGTCATCATCACCCTTACTTTGAATTAACGCTATCGTTTTGTGACGGTTGTGGTTCAGAACCATTCGGGCCACCATATTTGTGCGCATTCGGTGTCACTAAATCCGGACGCAAGATACGATTGCCGGGATGTTGCGCAATGAGGTCGTAGTACGTGTTCGCCGTTTGCGCTTCATTGATTTCAAGGCCGAGTTCATCCGCGCTCGGAAAGTCCGGACAAAGGTCGTAGACAACACGCGGAATATCATACTGCAAATGACCTGCTTTATTCGGATAGTATAAATGAGATTCGGAACGCCGCGGTTTTCGAATCCAGAATAAGAGTTTACCGGATTCACCATCATACAGAGGAAAAAGACCGTCGCGGATGCCATATACCTGACGTTTAAACGTCATTGCGGGATACCAGTGCGCGGTGTGTCTAATCTCGGCAAAAAAGTAGCGGTCATTTCCAATCGCGTACTTGCCGCGATAGTTGGTGTGACGATCCGGGCGACACGACACGAAAAAACCGTCCGCGCGAAACACTACAATTTGAAGAGAATGAGCGGGATAGTTCTTTAAGAAATCATAGCGGCTCCGGTCGTTCACAAAAACGGCATTCCTAAACAACACGGGGAGGTCTTTTGACAGAATGTTAACTGGAGGATGCCGGTAGGGCGGATAGTCATTCACCTCTTTATTACTCATGGGAACAATAGCCGATTCAACATCAATCGGGAGCGGCGTGAACTCCTCATGAGCCAGCGTTGGTGACGCGACCATGGCCAAAATAATTGCCATTTGCACAAATAACCACATAACAAATCTCCACCAATACCAATTACAATTAAACCGCCATCACGCTATCATCTCCGATCAGCTTCAGAAAACAGTATTTCCGTTCTCATTACCCACACTCGGATCACTATCATCTGAATCGATGCCGGCGCTGACACCATCATTATCATTATCTGTATAGCCTTCACCCCATTCTGATGGTGGCTCTCTGCAGGTATTGCTGATCTCATGCCAGTCACGGGAGAGTGTCACTGCATCCCACCAGCTGGTACTGGTGGGACCAGCATCGTATGCGGCCGCCGCGGCGTCCACTGATCGGCTAACAGGAACAGGTGATTGCTGGGCGCTGACGGAAGTGCACAAAAGACGCCCTGCCTCCGGAAGCGTCCCGCAAGCGGGGGTAGGCGTGCCAGGATTGTACCAGCTAAAGCTCCGCCCTTCGGTAATCTCACCGACCTCCCCTGCTGGACAGGCGCCGCCGTCGCGGGTTTGTGTGTCACTTGCGGCCACCGGTGCCGCACAGTTGGTGATCACCACACGCCAATCCGTAATCCGCAATACTTGATCAAGACCGGTTAAGCCGGCATCATAAGCCGCACCAACAGCGTCCATATGGGATGAATTGTCAGGATCGGACAGATCAATTAGTGTTCGTTGCCAAGGGGTTTCCGAAAGTTTCTTATCCCACCCTTCCCGCTCCGTCGGTGTTTTATTAATTGCCCATTCGCGATCCTGCCACCGCAAGTCACGGCCTTCGATAATCGCGCCTGTATGACCCGCAGGACACGCAGGGCCAGGTCGATATTGTGTGCCCGTAGCCCACGTCAAGTTAAAACAGTAATCATCAATGTGACGAACCTCCACATCCTCCACCGGCCAGCCGGGTGGATAAGTAATGGTCCGACGATAGCCATACCGGTCGCCGCGATTAAATTGACCACCCCACTCTGTTCGACAATCCGGAAACGTCCATGAATCTTCAGCAGGATCAGGAATATCCGGAGCATCCGAATCAGGGATAGCATCGGCTTCACAGAACAATGTTGTTTCCGTCCAAACAGGATGCGGTGCACCCGATGGAGCAATCGTGCCGAGCTCTCCATTGCCAGGACCAACAGGGACCATATCAATACGCCAGAGCTCGCTGGGATCGTTTTGAACTTCACGAAACCGAAAAGTGCGCACATGTTTGCCCTGCACATCCTGACCGGCCAATCGTGCTGGACAGTCAACAGTTCGCACCGCATCAAGTGTGCGTGGTGCACGACAAGTGGAATGTGTCAGAAAACGACCATCCGCTTCGTTGCTTTCATTAACGCCTGGAAGTCCATTGAGACCCAGTAAAGGTTCACCACGTTGAGGATGGTTCGTGCCATCGGCAAGCAACGCAGTATCGGGCACCACATAAATCCCATTGCGACGTTCCCACGATAACCGGCGAAATCCAATCTCCGTGGCGTCTGCACAGCGTTCCCGAACACTTCCTTGCTTAATACGTCGGTGAACCCCTAAGCGCATGACAAGCGCGTTGGTGGGAACCGACGCAAACACAGCGTTGATCGTGGGGTCAGGCGAAATGTCGGCAAATAACCCATCCATGTCTTTTAATTGATCGGTGGCCGTCATGATTCGTGGTAAACGATGACCCACGACTCGTTGACCCTCTTGCTGTTCAATCCAGGCACGTGCAGTGCGTTGAATCATCTCCGGAGTCCAGCGATCGCGCACAGCGGCAGGATCAAGCCAGATCACAATCACATCATCAAAATCAGAACCCGATGCCCGCGCTCGAAGTTGAGCCTGCCAGGATGGAGCGATTGAACTGCCCTCAAAAATCCCTTGAGCCCACCCGGCGGCCACAGCAGAACGATTGGGAAAGAGGGTCTGCAATGGTGTCATCACCGTGCTATCGGTATAGCGCCATGTGGCGAGAGTATCGGTGGTTGTCAAATGAGTGACCAGGCTATCCCATATCGGCGGTGGGAGTGTCGTCAGCGCCCTTTGAAGACGATCACGGGTTTCGGTGACGAGGTTCACATAATGCAGGGCAGTGGATCGGTTGGCTTCACAGATCGCGCGATACGACCCATCGTCCCCAAGGATGAGCTTACCTTCTGCATTGGTGCGTGGCTTGTCACAATCAATGCCTAATGTTCCCTCTTGCGCCAAAGTAAGCGGTGACCAAAAGAACATCCCACAAAGCACCATCACCGAAACGAAAACTTGTGGCATGTTGCGGGCCATTACCCATCGTTGAACTTGATGTTCCCTCATCCTTGAAGGGCCTCCTCATCGTCAATGTCGGTCATAGGAACACGCCGTGGTGTGATCGGCATCAACACAAGATTGCCGGGCTGTTCAAAGCGCACTGGTGTGAGTCCGGAGACATGCGCTGCCCGACGAAAAGCTTCACGCGGCCGCCCGGGTGCGGTGATGATAAGTTGGTTCGCATTGACCTTGACGGAATTCGGGGTGTCCGCAAAGAGAACTGCCAGTTGCGATTGCCATGTCTCGGGCGCGGGAGAATCCAGCAATACAGTATCATCAAGAGTGACCAGAGGCAGGTCGACGGTTTTCCAGAGCGTCAATCGTCCCAGATCATCGTAACGCGCATCCGATGGCCACGCTGCGATCGCCTGATCCGCCGCTGAACGTGCCAATACACTGTTGCGATCCACCTCCGGCGCAAGCTGCCGCCATACCACCATTGGTTGCGCTAACATGCTGCCTGCACCACGCCATGTGACATTCACATCATTAGGCACGTATCCTTCAACGGCGCAGCCTGTTGACAGCACATCCCAACCGACAATGCGCGGCCACCAATCGTTCATGTTGGTCACGCACGCTTCGGCAAAAGCGCCTGGTTTTGGATGAAGGTTCACCATCAGTACCGGCGGTGGAGGCGGCTCCCGTAGCAGATGCTGAACAAATGGAATAGCGATAAACAGCAATACCGCCACAAGCGCGGCTGCTCCCAACACGCTCACAAGCAACGGTACAGGAATATGTGTTGGTGGGGCGAACACAGGAATGTCAGCGTCGCCCGATTGTAACGCAATGTCATAAAGCGGAAGGTCGCGGGCTATGTGCGAAAAGCCGTCAATCATGGCCCCACGATGGGTTTGATCCGATGTCGTGATTGAATGGGCAGGAAACCACCGCACCGCTAAACCGGCAATTTCGATGACATCAAGATATTTGTGAAACGTTGCAAGAGCGTCATTCGCTGTCTCAAAGAGATGTTCCTGACCCGGACGTGGCACGATAGTTGCAGAATGATCGCGGTCGTCCGTATTGCCAACATCCGCGACAGCCAACCAAACAAGAGGTCGATCATCATCAACACCAGGAACATCAGCGATAAAGACCCACGGTCCTGAGGATGTAGGATGTGCTTTAAGAAGGCCTGTCGCAAGATCAAGCAGAAGGGATCCGATCGCGCATTGTTCAGTCTGTTTAGAACGATTTTGTACCACTGATAGCCATTGAGGTAACGTTGTACGACGATGTGGCATGCGGAGAATCAACGGCGTATTCGAGGTCAATGTCGGGAGTTCGGACCCGGATGCAATGTCCCATGTGAGCCCCGCCATTAACCGCGATCCATCAGGCGCGATCAGACAGGACAACCCCGGTGATGACACACTCCTGTCAGTCACTGCCGTTATCGTTATGTCGGTGCGACGCGATGGATTTGGAGCTGTTTGGGTGCGCCGACGCTGAAATAACGCCGCCGCGCGGTGCCAGACTGTGAACCTGGCTGCCCAAAACGATGGTGGTCGGACGTCACGTGCCATCATGTCCTGTCCTCCCGCGCTGCCAGAATGGAGGGCCTGACCATCACGACCATCCGCACTTTGCGACGCGACGCTTCGGCCTTTCCGCCCAAGCCAATACGTCGAAACCATCCCGCACCGCTATCCCCTCGAACCGCGATATCCTGTTCATAGCCCGAAAGCACCAGTGTTTCGCCAGGCGATAACACCGCCTGATTACGTATCTCGCGGTTATCAATCGTTGGTGCCTGAACAGTTCCTGTACGAGCGAGCACATCCGGATCAAAACCACGAAACGCCCGTTGATTGAACGTTAACGATAAATGAATACGGCGGTTGTCAATCAATCGCGGCAATACCGCTAAAGCGAGACCCGTTTCCAAGTCACCAATTTCGTAACTCACGCTGCCTGGATTACCTTCATCGTCCGCATCTTCAGTGGTGACATTCCGGATGTAACTCCGTTCTTCCGTCAAGGCGACAGGTGTCATGACACCGGATTGCGCCATGGACGATGCCAGTCGATAGTCAATCACGGCACTGTTGCGTGCGAGCGATTCAAAACTAAATACATTTGAGCCTCTTGAGATCACCAGTCCACCGCCAACCTGACCAGCCAGCGCCACCGTCAATGAACCTCTGTCTGTAGCCGCGATGTTCAGTCCGTCGACGCTGGTGCCGAAGACTGCTGATCCTTGAACCTCGCGACCTGCAAGTTCGCCAAGCCGATTTCCAACAGTCCCTAAACTTACACCAAATTCATCGGCTTTATCGCTATCAACAAAATACACCCCCACATCGAGACCAATGCGTGTATTGGCCGTCGCTGCGACATCATCAAGAACATGGCGAATAGTCTTTTGCACAGAGGGAGGGCCAAACACATCAACTCGACCGGCCTCAGGGGTTAGAGTGACACGTGCCGGTGATGGAGCTAAGGGGGCGAGTCGATTCTGAAGATCCGTCCATGGATCAAGCGTGCGGGTTGTTGACACACTGGGACCGCGGGCACTCTCCGTCGAATCGGTGATCGTGGTCACACCAAATGGCAGCGCAATCTCAAACGTGGCCCTTGTCATACGATCTATTGTGATGACGGTGCCATCGTAATACCAGGCAACGTCCATGCGGGCGGCCAATCGATCCAGAAAGGCCGACAAAGCGCCTTCGTGATTAACCTGCATTGATGTTCCAATCGGCACATCAACAACACCATCGTCAAGAACATAGCGCGTCCGAATGTTAATCGGAATATCCGTGGCTGCTGTGATGGCTTGCGCAATGGAACGGACAGTCGCTTGTCCCGGCATGCGGAGAGTCAAACCAGTTGCACCTTCTACCTCTTGTGGAAGAGGTTCTCCGGAAACAGCACCACGTTCAACCGCCACAGCTGCTCCATAAAACGGACGTTCTTCACGATGAACACGACCGTCAAGCTGCGACCGAAGACGATCACGTTGCTCCGACGTCAGTCGTTCGCCGTCACGAACACCCAGCGCTGCGTCATCGCGAATCCCTTGATCACAGGCCATCACTATCATTGATATGAGAAGCGCCGGGGTCCATACTCTACGACAGATCATAATGGACCTCCCAGCCTGAGCACAGCATTGGGATAGAGGCGAACGCGGGGCGGAGTGCCGTCGTGGGCAAGACCACTGACGAGTTCATCCACCGCGGCTTCAAACGCTGCTTTGATCCGAATGGGGACACCGAGCTGCCAGGCATCGGAAGTATCAATGATGACAGTATAGCCTGCGGTATCACCCCAGCGTTGAAGAACATCACGAAGATATTCGTTCGGTGCCGCTTCCCATATGGGTAACGGTGGACTGTCAACAATCGGGGCTTTCTCATCGGCTTGCGTGGTACCCGATTCGTGATTAGCAGGAGTGGTTTCCGGAGAGGATGAGGTGTCATCATGTGATGATTGCTGAGTCCTGCCAAATGGCCACCAGCGCCACCGTGATGTCGTGGTCTCTGTTTTTGGCGCGGTGTCAGTGGTGGCAACTGACGGTGCGGGTTGACATGGTAGTGCTATGGTATCGCCAATACGGAGTTTAAGTGGATTGCGATCAGAATTAAGCGCCGCGATTTCGCGCCACCGGTTTGAAGCACCAAGTGTCGCCCGCGCAATTTTACCAAAGGTATCACCTTGTTTGATCGTATAGGAGCAAGCGGTCGGGAGGAGTCGTGCCGCTTGCTCCTGTTCCTGACGAATCCCATCTGAACGGGAACTCACCGTCTTATCACGTGAAGTGGTCGGTGATGATCGAGTTGTGCGGGTGACAAATTGAGCATCTGTTTGATTTTCGCTCATGCGGACGAGCGATACGGGCGATGCATATTTTTGCCAATCAGGACACTGAATAAGGCCTGATGGTTCGGACATCATCGGGCCTGAAACAGGGGATTGAGGAGCGGCCGATGAAGCAAGTGTCATAGCAACGGTTGCAACGACAGCCATGAAAAAGAGTTGACAGAGGTTGGTTACATGAGGTTTACATGACCCCCATGTTGATTGACGATAGCAAAAAAACCACAATGACCTGTAAAAGGCGTCAAAGGGAATGTTATGCCTTGACTGCTCCTGTGAGGAATGCGCTGCTTCGCTGCTTCGCTGCTTCGCTGTGCGCGTATTGTATGTTGTTGGATTTGTCAGTCATGTTTTTCTGCATACGCCACTAAAAATCTCATTGCAAGACAAAAATATGCGGCGCTGGCTCGGGCACCGCCTTTGGGTGCAATTATTCTTTTTGAATTCGCTCCCAAACGCTAGCGAATATTCTAAAAGCGGTGAGTTTCGGAGTAATGCACTTACCCGAAGCCTCAAAACACCCTCTCAGAACCACAGAGAAGCCCGTACAGAGACGAATCGCAAAAAAACTACCCTAACCTAACCTACAGTCAAAGTTCCCTTAGCTAAGGCTAATACACGTATTTCACACAATATGATTGCTCACCTTTGAAGTGCGTTACGACACATGTGGTGGTTTTGAGGATTTTAGTTCGAATGTTTTGCAAACGATGATGGATCGTATGTCATGTGAACAGAAGGTAAAGATTCCCTGTGGAGATGTCATTCTTGTTTTTTCATAGCCTTATTATTTCTCAACATTTGCAGAAAATATTCCGTTTATGTGATTTTCCTGTTTTGGCTGTGTTCAAAAAATTCTGTTGAAGAGCATTTATTGATGTTTTTTTTGAACACAGAATCTGTCTCACAGGGCTCTTGATGTGTTAAAATCGTGTTAAGATAGGGTTAAGCTTTTTTTGCGTCCGAATTTAGTTCATTAAAACAAGGACTTATATTGAATTTTTTTAATCATTTCTCGTTAAAACGCCACTTTTTTCTCGTTAAAACGCCACCTCTCTATCGTTAAAACGCCACTTCTCGTTGATAAGCCACTTCTCGTTAAAACGCCACTTTTTTCTCGTTGATAAGCCACTTCTCGTTGATAAGCCACTTTAAAGGTGTTAATATCTTTTCAGTGAATGGAATTAAAAGATTGAAACTATGTCCAAAACGAAATCTTTACCAGTACTGACCCCGCAACGGTATCTTCCTAATTTGTTCACGCTTGATGTATCCTCAATCAACATCAAGGACACACAGCAGCAGCTTGAACATCCCTTATTCAGTCTCTCAAAGAAGCCAGATATTCGACCTAAAGAATATCAACTAGATAATGGTACCAAGATTGAAGTCCTTCCAAATTATCTCGGGCGCCCAACGATATGGGACAAGGATTTACTTATCTACGCAATCAGTTCTCTCCGCAATCGTATGGAGCAAGGCGAAGAAGTCTCACCACGTATTTTATTTCACACATCTGATGTCATTGAGTTTTGTCAACGGACCAAAGGGGGATCTGCTTATGCGCGGATTGACAAAGCTCTCACGCGCCTTGCAGGAGCGCTCATCAAGACCAACGTGCGAACCGGTGGCATCGAAACCACTAAAGGTTTTCACATTATTGAAGAATACGATATCAAGCGCCAATATGATAAACCGGACGGCCGGTTGATTTATTGCGAGTTCACCCTTTCTGATTGGTTGTTCCGAGCAGTGATGTCTGATCAGGAAATCCTGACATTACACCCCGATTACTTTCGTCTGCGTCGTGCGCTTGATCGACGGCTCTACGAAATCGCCCGCAAGCATTGCGGACGCCAGGCTGACTGGGCTATTAGCATTGAAAAACTTTATAATAAATGTGGATCTGCAACACTGCTCGCTGATTTTCGCTATTGCTTGCGCCACATTGCCGATGGAGGCGGTGATCTTCTCGAATATGATCTGGCAATGCGGGCCGGCCAACGTGGACAGGAACTGGTGGTCTTTCGTCGGCGTGAAGGATCTTATCTCAAGCAACATCCGTCTGTGCATCCACCGAGTGAGATCACTCTCAGCCATAGTGTCGCGGTTGTCGCGCGAAAACAACATGGGGACACAGTCGATCTGAACACCGCTGAACAGGACTGGCGCGCTTGGATGAAAAGAAAAAATATCCGTCCGGTTAATCCTGAAGCGATGTTCCTATCTTTTCTGGCGCGTTGGGTCGCAGGACAGGAAAACACTGAACACACGCCGAATGGCGCCGACCCCGTCCCAACACCAGCACCCGACTGGATTGAATATCTTGCTCAAGCCTGGTGGGAGTCGCTTGATCCGCCCAAGAAAGTCTATTGGCGCGAGACAATCGGTCAACGCGTAGAGCTCGGGGACGGACAGGGATGGTTTCTCACCGATCACTCCATTGCCACCCTGGCCTTCGATCAATTCATCTGCCCCAGGAATAATGAACCTCCAGAATCTCTTCCTGCGGCTGTCATTGCCGCGGTCGCCGTGAAAGCTGATGTGACCCTTCCAGAGTCAGCATATGATCAGTTCAGTGTCTTTGTGCGGGAATCTATTGCTCGAAAACCCTTTATCGCGGGTGTCTGGCGAAGTCTTCTTCTTGAGATGATCAAGGAATTTATCCAGCTCCCGTCGTTTCGGGAAGATCCATCCGAAACAGTTAATAAGGAAACCAACGGTATTGATCCTGAAACGCTTGGATTGGAGGTCGCTAATTGGATTCAAGATGCCGAAACCTTTTGGAAGACGTTGCCTGACATTGCACGAACGGCGATCGAAAACACCATTCGCACGGGACCGGGACCGGAGATTGCTGACGGGCAAGGAGGGTGGGTACCGGCTCCACAGGGATGGATCGAACCGTTTTTGGCGCAGGCGGGGTATGCTGCCGCGTATCCTGACAAGCCACGCCCACATTCACTTGAACTTCGTCTTCCGCCAGGAGGATAGAATTGGTCATTATCAGCAAGGCTATCGCTTCAAAGATATGATAAATGCTGTGAGCTCTGGAGCAATGCACCTGTCCGAAGCTTCAAAATACCCCCTCAGAGCCACAGAGAAGCCCGTACAGAGGCGAATCCCACAAAAACCTGTAACCCCCCACCCCGCCTAACCTACGTCAAAGTTCCCTTTGTGACGCATTCTGTGGAAGACAAAGCGGTAAGTTCTGTGGCGACAGCTTGTCCAAGACAACCGCGGCATAACCGGCTTGAGCAAGGAACGTGCCCGTGCGGGCTGCCCATTAATCATTTTTTTACTAAACAAGTAACTTTTTCTGCGCACTCAGGTCACCCTGACGCCCACCCGTGCTCACACTCGCCTTTCCATCCTTCAGTGTCATTTTTTTTCATCGGGTTTTTCAATCCGAGAGTTGCCATGCCTGCTGAGTTGGTTACCATCCAGTGATGGTCCTACGTGTTTATTTCTTTGACGCAAAAATCACCCGCAGGGCATCATGAAAAAAGTCAACGGGAATTACTGTCTGTCGTGGGTTGATTATTAACCGGACCAGGTTTATAAGATACTTGCGACACATCAGGCTACGTGTCGGTTGGGAGTAGCGGTGACCCGGACTAAACATTAAGGGCCGGTTGCCAGCCGCAGCTGGAAACTCGAAGGGCCGCTCCTGATGGGGCGGCTTTTTTCGTTACAGGAGCTCGATGTTATAGGTTTCACTCAAGCGCTTCGCGGTTACTTCAGTTTTGCTTACCAAGGAGCGTGAATAGGCCACTACATCAGCCAGTTGCAGAACGCGCGACGCCGCCGAATCGAGTGGAATCACCCTCGTGACACCTTTGAACCGACCATCGTGCCGGCGCGCGTTCTCAATTAGTCTGGAAAACTCGGTGGTTCCGTTCTGCTCGTTGGCATCAACGATCACCTCGACATTACCCAGTGTCTCGCGAATGCCCTGAGCTTTTGAATGCGACCGCGCAGGATTGGGCGCCGAAAATTCTTCGGTTAAATCTTCCCCTTTCTTATGTCAGTTTCCGGTCTACCACCGTGAGTTGTCTTACAGTGCGATCCGTATACGCCGTGTTCAATTATGATCATATGATTCACGGATAGTCTGTAATTTTGACTTCCCATGCGCTTTCCGCAAAGTTCCATCTATAATTTCCGATGTAAAATCACCTATTAAAGGTTTTATTCTAGTTTCTATATATGCATTTAAAGACATGTTATTACTGGCCCTCCGCTCATAGGGATAATCGTCTACTAGTTCTGAAATTTTTCCACGCATAATTAATTTAATATCTTCTATTTCAAATACTTTAGACTCAAACTCTGCGATAGTAATTTTATT
The DNA here is from genome assembly GCA_026710055.1 of Aestuariivita sp. Classification (GTDB taxonomy): domain Bacteria; phylum Pseudomonadota; class Alphaproteobacteria; order Rhodobacterales; family Rhodobacteraceae; genus JAPORY01. Next base: position 6,500 of record JAPORV010000201.1, on the reverse strand, counting down.
TTTTTTCTCACATTCTGCGATAGTAATTTTATTTTTGCTCATATTAGAGCCCTCCTAATAATTAGATAAATAACTGACTTATGAAGTCTTATATGAAAAAGTTATTTGATCCTTACTTTTCGCGTTGTCAAGGACAAAAATAACTTTTATTCTAATAGATAAATGCCTGTCGCGAAGCTCGGCGCGGTCTTGTCGTCGCGCGTTGCGATGACACGGAACTCCTTAATTATGGCGAAAACATTCTCCGCCCAGTGTCGTACCCGATACAGGTTTCGGTCAAAGTTCCGTTGAATATGTTGGTGCGTCCTCGGAAGAATTACCGCCTTCGCTCCGCGTTCGGCGAGATCGCGAGTAAGGCGTCTTAGTCAAAGGCCTTGTCACCGATCAACCTCTCACATGAAAGATTTTGGAGAAGGTCCGGCATCGCTATGAGATCATGCCTCTGGCCCGGCAAAACATTAAAACAGATCAGTTTCCCAACCACATCCAAAACAGAAAAAATTAACCGCTGCCCAATGATCGCCTTCCTGTTATCATTGTATATCTCAGAAATACCGATTCAAATACGACACTCCAAAAGATTTGTACACGTCCTGAAACCATGGGCGAGTGCGCACCGCGAAAGGCTGATTAAAGTGGTACACATTATTAGCCAAGATCGTATTAGATCAGGTTGAGCAACCCAGTTTCATTCATCTTGTGGTGTAAAATTGATGGTAAAGCTTTCACATCACAGAAGTTAGTCAAAATACATCATTATTTTTACTTGTTGTTTTATTGATATCATGATATCAGTATACATTGATATCAATAAAACATGAAAACAATATATTATGACATACCGAATTGGAATAGTATCACAAAAAGGTGGTGCAGGAAAAACAACTCTCGCTCGGTTATTAGCATGCGAATTGGCGAAAGATAATTTTTCTGTCAAAATCGCTGATCTAGATACTCAACAAACAACCTGCACAGACTGGGCTGCCGAACGCGCAGAAGCAAGAATTGTACCAGAAATCCAAGTCCAACCGTTTGGAAATCTTAAAGCAGCTCTACGCGAAGTGGATCGATTTGATGTTTATATCTTTGACGGTCGTCCACATTCCTCGCAACAAACACTAGAAATTGCGCACGCTGTTGATCTGATCATTATTCCAACGGGACAGACGAAAGATGACTTACGACCGGCTGTTAAGCTTGCGCACAACTTAACGGACTTAGGAATTACACAAAAGAATATCGTTTTCGCCCTTGTGAAACTTACCAATAGCTCTGTTGAGCAACAGGCAGCGCGTAATTATCTATCACAAACAGAATACGCTACTCTGGATGGCTTTTTGCCATCTTCTACAGCGTATGGAATTGCTCATGATAATGGTAAAGCAGCAACCGAAACATCTTATAGGTCGCTCAATATTAAGGCGGAATCATTGGCACAGTCACTCATTGATTACTTAGTTAATATTACCGTAAAAAAGGAGAACGCATAATGGCAAATACCGCGCAGTTAAGAAAAGGACATCCACCTAAACGTCAAGTTACTCCAGATGTGATGGCAATAGACCCACGCCGCAATGAAACACCTAAAAAACCTTTACAATTTATGGTGCCACAGGACGTTTTCAACGCTTTTAGTGCTTTAGCCGGGGCAGAATTTGGTTTTTCCAAAGGTGCAAAATTAAAACTGTTTCTTGCGATGTGGAAAGCCTATCAGTCAAAATCTTCGAAGTGTTTATAACTCTGAAGAGAGTCGTTTTTCGGTTCATACATCAGTACGACTATCTGTTCCTTGGTACATACCTTTATTTAGTTTATATCATTATTTCATGTTTTAATGATATCATCATATTAATTTACCATGATACTTAGATATCATGAATGCTTATTATTGAATAATATCTATGTTGCAAGGACGACCGCGATGACTACCAAAACGATATTCCGATACACGCCAAAGTCCTGGACAGGCAAAATTCATATCGGCGATTGCCTTGACGTTATGGAAGCACTGCCGACGAACAGCGTAGACTTAATTGTCACGTCTCCCCCCTATGCTGATGCTCGCAAGCACACTTATGGCGGTATTGCTCCTGATGATTATGTCGATTGGTTTGCCGTACGTGGCAAGGAAATGCTTCGTATCTTGAAGCCTACCGGATCGTTTGTCTTGAACATCAAGGAAAATTGAATAAAAAATTAGCGGGAATTGCTGTGATGCTTGGCATAAGCCAGTAAAAATGTTCTGGCGACTTTATCAGCTAAACAAAGTTCATAAGTTTCTCCCGAGTTAAGCCAATGTTCAATTTCGTTTCTTTGATCTTTTCCGGGATGGCTTAAGTTACGTGATCGAAATCGATACAGCTTTTTGGCGGTGGCGCAAAATTCATCAGAAATGCTTAATGCGTCGCTTGTGTTATCAATGCTTGGAATCATATTCAACAAAGATATTTTTCTGAGCTCATTCGAAGCGTTTCTGATTTCTCTTGCTTTATTGGTTCGTTTAGGAAGGTTGTCGGAAAATTCTTTGGAAAATTTTTCCTCTTTTAATTTGATCTCGTCATTTTTTTCTTTTCGAATTTTACTCATAAAACCGTTAACGATTGCTTCTACACTCAGGACATAATGTTGTAGAATTGATCTTTGAAGTGGTTTTGCGCCAGATGTAGCCTGAAGCTGCCATGCTGTTGAAAGATGCAGAAAAGCGTTATTTGCTGTTGTATCATCTTGAATAAGTTGTGATAGGTTTAAGCTGGATTTGAGTTTTATTTTATCTAGCGGGGATGGTGTTTCTAATGGAGATATTTTCATGGTTCCAGACCAGGCGGAATGTTCATAATCTTGATCTTTTCTTTTGATTTTTAGAAACTGAGCAAAATAGGGCATCCCAGAGACAATAAGAGATAAACTGGCAGTGAGTTTTTCACAAATATTCTCGGTTTCTTTTATCGCTTGATCTTCTTTTTCAGTATTAGTGTTGATCTGCATTCTATGGCTTCCTTGCACTTCGTCTCGTGGTGGATAATGTGCAATGTATAACCTACCTGGAACTTCTAAAGTGGGATTAAGAGAAAAAGGTTTTGCGCCTGTTTCTTCAGCGGTTGCTGGGCGGATGTGAATATTTTCTGTAATCCAAGTTGGTTTTTCTGGAAGTTCTGGTCCTGAAATTGACCATAATGTTTGCCAATCATACATGATATGCGTTCATAAATTTTAAATTGTTTCGCTGAGTTTAGGCTGTTTTTGGATTTATTAAGGTACATGGTTGAGGTACTTGCAAAAGTCTACATTTAAGCGAATTTTCCCCGCTTTCGGGCATTTTTTTGAAAAGCAGAATGGACATGTCGTATCTCTTCATCTATGAAAAAAAGAAAACATAACACACAGAGGAAATCACGACATGTCCTTATCTTCATCTATATCATATCTTTGGAATCGATTTCGAGGGGAATTATTTCCTGCGTTGAGCACGGAACTCGGCCCCTTGAATGAAAAGCACCAACGCTTTGTTGCCGCCCTTGATCAGGATGCCCTGTTTGCGTTTATCTCGCAGTTCCAATATCTGTGTGTTAGTAAGTGCGGGACGCTTTCCGAACTGAACACCTTTCTTCTTGGCATTGTTTATCCCGTCCATTTGTCGCTCGGCCCGAATTTCCGTCTCGAACTAGCTGATAGCGCCGAGCATGTTAAACAACAGGCGACCTGTCGCATCAGACGTATCAATATTTTGGTCAAGAACGACAAGATCGACCCCTTTTTCTCGTAAGATCTCCGCAATCTGGCAGAGATGCAGCGTTGATCGGGCGAGCATCGATGGTACCGCTCCGCTTCTCTTCGAGCATTTTGTCGCAGTCACACAACTTTTCGTGCTGTACCTCCAGAGATTGTCCAACTGAACTCACACGGGCCTTAACTTCAAACATTTGCGACCGGTTGTGATGCGTGAGTGCCTTTATTTTGTCGCGCTGGTAACTTGCTTTTTAATCTGCGCAAAGAGCCCAGCACTCGTTCTTTCAATTGTGAATGCTGTGTATTCATCTTGGCGACCTAACCGCTGAGCGAGCCTTCCGATATGAAGTCTCTTAAGCAGATCAACAGTTATGGGGCGTTTGTCAGACCAAAACACCATTGACGACAGGAAATCTTGAGCAATCGATGATTTCAAAATATCGATTAAAAAACGCGCTTCTTCCTCACAAGCCGCGCTCAGAAAATATATGGTATCATCAAATATTACAGGTCGATTACAAATTGGTCCAACAACTTGAAAATCTAGACGCTTGTAAAAGCCTGATATTGCAACCTTCCAGTTTGTAAAGCTGTAAGGACCAATTCCAAAGACCGAAAATCTCGGCTTCTCCCGATAAATTACGCTTCTCCGCCTGTCGAGTGCATCACCATGACTATCCAAGTAATCCCAAGTGGCCGGAGCTTCATACTTAATAGGCTCTGTTGGATCACCTATCTGCTCTTGCGTAACAATGACTTTTAAGCGAGTTTCTGTAGTTCGTCCATTCCCAAGATCAGAGCTTTTTAAGAGAGGATAAACATAAACATCCTCTATATTTACGTACTCTCCATATCCATTTTGTAAACTATTTTCGGCAATTTTCAGCTCCATGACTCTGCTGCAATCATGCTTCATACCTGATCGCCATGTGTAATTTGGGTCACTTCCCAAAAGGTCGTAGTGTGTATAAAACTTCGGAACGTCGGAGAGCATTATACCTTCATGATATCCAAACACTTGACTTGGTTCGTCATGCTCAAAACTATCGAAATATCGGCAATCAGTTGATGTTATCTCACGGTTTGTTCCTAGAATGAAGAAGCAAGCATCAACAGAGGCTCCGAAGTACTCCATAGCGTCAATCTTCACTATTTGGCTATCAACAGTAGCCAGCCTACCCTTCCATGCTTGCCGTAGTATCTTCCTAGCAATAGCTGATTTGCACAGCATAGCCATACATCCGGCATGATCGTTAAGCCAGTCCATATGATTTAGAAGCATCCATTCTGAAATATCAAAGTTTGCCTTTCCTGTTAAAGCTTCTAAACCACTATAATTTTGAAAATTAGATTTTTGGGGAAGATTTGAACCGTGTAAGCGACCAATATCGGAGCTTGTCACCCAAGGTGGGTTGCCTATAATAAGGATTGGTTTGGGCATATTTGCAAGAAGTGCGGACCAATCTGTCTTAAAGAAATCCCCCTTGATGAGTGAAAAACGGTTCTTATCGCTACGGTCAGTTATACGGTGACTTAGAATATCCATGTAGCGTGGCTTTATCTCTACACCGATCACACGATCGGCATTAGGAAAGGTGTCTGCTGCCGCAACTAGAAAACTCCCCACTCCACAGGTGGGTTCAATGATCGTTCGAGGTCGAAAATTAGAATCATAACTGACTAAGTGATTTACTGCAACCGATGCCAGCGTGTCGGGCGTTTGAAAGTCACCAAATTCCCATACGTCTTTGCTTTTGGTCTGAACCATCATCGCACTCGATTAATTCCCTCCACCGCTCCGGCTTCAGTGATTACGCGGCTATATTGCAACCGCCATTGTAGGGCGTTAGAGATTGTCAGATAACCTTGCTCTGGCGTCGTCGTCATGACGGTTTTTGCCAAATTGTTTGCCTCAATGTCATCGACAGGCAGGTTTTTGTCCATAAAAAAGGCAATCAAATCATCTATATTACCATCTCGTTTAAGAATCTCGCGGATGCCGCGTGTCATTTGATAGTCCGCAGTACGGGATTTATCAACAAAGATCGTATGCTTTATGTTGAGGCGACCAGTCCGGTTCGTATGGTCATCGTATTTCTCATAAACGAAAATCAAAACGCTATATCCAAGGCCAAAGATTTTTTGTCCTGGAAACTTGAAAGGGCATGAGGATTGAGGTTGCCGAATGCTCGTTACTTTCATATCGATGTTCAATTCGGGGAAATCTATTCCGGAAGCTGAGTTGCCTAAGTTAAAAATGTAATTTTCTGCAAGATACGTGCCGAACTTATGCTCAAGATAAGTACCAACCGCCTTACCATCTGTAACGCCGTACAAAAAAGGTTCATCATGGGCGGTCTCGATTTCAGCGAAATTCCCCGCTTCGACTTGCAGTATCTCAATAGTAAGATGGTTAGTCATCGTTCACGCTTGCACATTATTTGGATACTATATATTGATGAGTGTCTAGGATGGAAGATCATATTTAGTGTCTGTAAAAAAGCCTGAAAATAAGTATTAAAACGCTGAAAAAGTTGACTCTTTTGTCATTTTTCTCTGGCGAAGATTGCGGGTATTTGGGACAATATCAGCAATTACACCCAAGATTTGCCCCAAATCAGCAAATCTTCGCCAGAATCTCTCGAAAGAAAGGTCACATTATGCGCACATCCTTCGCCATACAACCCCTTCCTGGCAATACTGCCACCCGTCAACTCACCTTTGACCCTAACTCCCGCGATGACACCGAAGTTCTCTGTTATGCCTTACAAGCC
>JAPORV010000272.1 GCA_026710055.1 Aestuariivita sp. | reverse complement strand
TGGTGAAACCCGCTCTCTTTGCCTCTTGCGCCTTTGATGGCGCTTGTTGAAAAGAAGAACCGCATGAAACGGGAAAATTGTCAGCAGGTCCTAATGCATAATTAAAAACAAGGGTGGATAACTTTTTAGGCTTGGTATATTTTTGCACCAAGATCGAGGAAAAAACATTTTATGACAAAGACATCCGAAGAGATTAACCTGAAAGACTGGTTGAATGAAAAGCCTGCTGAATTTGCGTGTGCGCTAGCTGCCCGTATTGCGTTGCGTACAGTGCCGCTTTTGGAGGATGTTTTGTATACTGATGAAGCGTTACGTCGAGACCGTATCATCTTACCTGCTTTTCGCGTGTTGACTGCTTTGAATTTTGCTGCGGTCTTACCGAGTCAATCTGTAGATTTGCCGAAGGAGACAAAGGAATCTATACAACTCGCTCGGAACACTATGGACCAAGTCTACAACGAGGCCTGGTGCAATTTAGTTGAGAGCATTGAAGCGGTTCCAGAAAAAACATTTTACATTGGCGAATTAGAGTCTCAGAAGAATGCAGCCGGTACTGCTTCAAAAGCTGTGGATGCTATTGAGCATGCGACACGTGCGGCAATTGAAATGATTGATTTTTGTGCCGGGTTGGCAAGCTTTGACGCGATTGCTGACTCAGCTGTTAGTACAGCAAAAGCTGCACATTCGGCGGTTGACCAAGCTAATGGCAATGAGGGGTGGCTAAATGTGGAACTATCTGATGATGATGAGGAAATTCCGCCACCATTGCACATTATTGAATTTTGGAAAGCTATTGATAGAGATGTTGCTAGTCTCAATGCGCACATGCATGCTTCCGAAAATTTGGCAACAATGTTGCAGAGTCTCTCCGCATTACCTCTTTGGGCCAATGGTATACCAATATGGGCTAGTAGGCGGTGGGCTAGCTTCAAGGATAAACTGCAACCCTATGATAGATGTAAGGAATGGACCCAATTTTATGAAGACCGCCTAAAAGGGCGCAATCCCGACCATGAAAAGCAAATGTTGAGAATGACCATTTCCAAAACTGCTGGTAAAAGTGAACTTGAGTCTGAACAAGCCACAGATGCCAATACAGACCTTCCGTATAAAACTGATGATGACGTAGAGGGTTTGGATAATACAACTGGAAACTGGGGCGAATACCCTCTCGACGACCTCCTTATTCGACAGGAAAACCGGACGATTCATGATGTAATCCGCCGCATCGACAAATTGACATACGTCATGAATCCGGATTTCCAGCGTGATTTCATTTGGAACGAAGACAAGCAAAGTAAATTAATCGAATCGGTGATCATGCGAATTCCCCTTCCCGTTTTCTATATGGCGGAAGACGACCAAGGGCGCATGGTGGTCGTGGACGGCTTGCAGCGCCTGTCCACTTTCAAGCGCTTTATCAAGGACGAACTGCGATTAAAGCTTTCAGCAAGACCTGAACTAAACGGTACAAAGTTTTCTCAATTACCCTCGAAGATTCAGAATCGGGTTGAGGATTGCAATCTCATATTCTACATCATTGACTCAAAAGTTCCGGAACGCGCACGCCTTGATATATTTGAACGCGTGAATGGCGGAGTCCCACTGACTCGTCAACAAATGCGGAACTGTCTTTTTATGGGACAGGCAACAAAATTCTTAAAAGATGAATCACAGTCCGACATTTTTCTAGAGGTGACTGATCGGAGTCTGAATCAGAACACTATGAGGGATCGCGAGTTCGTAAATCGGTTTTGCGCCTTTCATTTGCTATGCATTGCCAAGTATAGAGGCGATATGGATGATTTTCTTGCGCAGTGCCTTCGCCATATGAATACGCTGAATCCAACCGAGCTTAGCTCGTTGTCAACTGAATTTCGCCGCGGGCTTTTAAACAACCTCTTATTGTTCAATAAACATGCGTTCCGGAAATATCAACCGAATCAGTCAAGACGAAGTGTTTTGAATGCTTCGCTATGGGATGTATTGTCGACTGAGTTAACACGATATGAGGAAGAGCACGTTTCAAAATTGGCAGAGCCTTTGCGAAAATCATTCTACAATCTTCTCGATAATGAGGAATTCAATTCTGCAATCACCGGTGGAACAAACGACGCCAAAAAGGTCAAAATCCGATTCGATATGGCACAGAAATGCTTTCGGGGGATACTTGATGATTTCCAGGATTGATCTGCAGCACTTCAAATGCTTTGAGGCGCTCAAGTTGCCATTGAGTCCACTGACACTGCTTTCGGGCGGCAATGCATCTGGAAAGTCATCGGTTATGCAGGCGCTGGTGTTGCTGCATCAAACGATGCGAGAACACGAATGGTCATCGAGACTGATGCTTAATGGAGAGACTGTCCGTCTCGGCACTGTGGCGGATGTGATTGATAAAGTATATGGGCGCCGCAGTTTTGGCATTACCCTGTTCGATGGAGATGTGGATCGGTTCGTATGGGAATTCTCAGGCGAACGTAATGAAATGTCTATGGCCGTCGAAAAGGTTTGGGGTGATATTGAAAGCCGTGGGTGGCATATGGACACTTCTAAATCACTTCGGTGTTTGCTGCCGTCTGATCTTGGAGACCATACACTTCTGGATCGACTATGTCGACTAACATATTTGTCTGCAGAGCGCATTGGTCCACGCGAATTCTACCTATATGACGATCCGCAACTAACACCGGTGGTGGGTTCTCGGGGTGAAAACTCGGTTAGCGTACTGCATTCCGGTCGGGATCAAGAAGTTTTACCTGGTTTGGAGATGGACAAAGCTCCGCCGACTCGATTCCGACAGGTGGAGGCGCATATGTCTGAATTTTTTCTGGGCTGTGAACTTGCGATTGAACAAGTGCCAAGCGCAAATGCAGTTACACTGGGCGTTCGCGTTTCGCGGGATATGGATTTCCATCGTCCAATACATATCGGATTTGGGATTACTCAGGTGCTCCCAATTGTGATCGCCGCCCTGTCAGCTTATCGGAATGATATATTGTTAGTGGAAAATCCAGAAGTCCATCTACATCCTGCAGGACAGACAGCGATGGGTAAATTTTTGGGAAAGGTGTCTTCAGCAGGTGTGCAGGTCATGGTTGAAACACACAGTGATCATGTCTTGAATGGTATTCGTCGAGTCGTAAAGGAGGGCAAGCTGTCAAGTCGGGATGTAGCACTTCATTTTTTCAATGGTCGAGACACTGTGAATGATGTTGAAAGGCCACAGGTTCAGAGTCCGGCGATTAATTCCGATGGCAGTATTGATAGTTGGCCCATTGGATTCTTTGATCAATTTGACAATGACATGAGCTACTTCGCTGGTTGGAGTTGACGTGGAGATTTTGGTAAACGAACTGTCATTACATGAGCAGTTCCATGACAACGCCACGTTTCGCGATGCATTTCGACGAATTATGGCCATGCGGGAAACCGCTCAATACTACCAACAAGAACTTCTTCCCCACCGGAGTCTCTTAAACGGCAATCCAATGCCATCTATAACAATGTATCAGGCGATTAAGAGCTTTCCCATTGACGAACGTCGCGCAGTGATGAGATGGCTTACCAACACGGGGCCGTTTTGGGACGATGATCGTGAACACCTAAGTGATCACTGGCTCGAGTGCATGGATGAAATCGTAACAGATAGTGCAATCGGAGAAGCAGCTTTCAGAGAGTTGAAAGGTTTCGATTGTGGTCTGGTAAGTTTCTCACCATCGAATTGGGAATTTACGCCTGTAAAGGTGACCTGGCGTTTTAACACAGAAATTGAGGACAAAAGGGCTTTATTAGAGAATTGGTGGAATCTTGCGGCTCTTAAAAATGCATTGCATGATATGGCGCCACCGATCCAAACGTGGCGCGGTTTGGGAAGTATCTGCCCAAAAAAGTTTCAGCGCCTCTCATTCGCAGATAGCTGTTTCGAAGAACTCCACAACGGTGTGCCATTTGCCAAGAGTTCCAGAGATAGCATCTTAAGATTGCTAAAAATTCTTGATGACTTGATGCGAGAGAGAGACGATTCAGGATCATACACCAAGGAGGGGCACCAAATATATCAGAACTATTTTATGGGAGATAATGCTTATTTTACAGATTCGTCAAACACGGAGAAGCAAAAATACAAAAGGGAACTAACATTTCCTCATCCAACAGATCCTGGTAGGGAACTGTTTTGCACATGGCATGGCAAGATAAGGCACAAAACACTACGGCTTCATTTTTCATGGCCGAACGCTGGAGAACCTATGTTCGTTGTTTATATTGGCCCCAAGCTTACCAAACAATAAATAGGTGATTGCAGTTGAAATGGGGCCAATAATATCTGCTACAGCGTTATGTGGTATATCGAATTTATTATCATGGCTTACGTATTTCCAACATTAAAAATTACAGTGCAATAACGGAAATCAAGCGCCCGTAATCCGAGTCTCCATTGTGGGTGGCTCTGCGATATGAATAGAACCTGTCCGCATCTTCATAGGTGCAGTGCCGTATCCATTCCACTTCACCAATTCCGGCATTCCTAA
>JAPORV010000331.1 GCA_026710055.1 Aestuariivita sp. | reverse complement strand
AGCTTCAATGGCTTCTTTAAGTTGTTTATTCATATATTCAAATTGTTTTTCATTAATTTCTTTGTGAAGATTATGCGGAAAATCACCTTCAAATGAACGCTCAAACACCGGAAATACTTTTTCTATCTTTGTACCGTCTAGAAGATCAATTGTCTTACGTTCATATGGCACATCCGTTACCGGGTGTTTCTTTCCCAGCAATTCCCCAGCTTTTAACGACATCTGCTAATGGGAAAACTGTGTCTTTGCTCCAATCCACATACGGCGAAGCAGTAGCGCTCCAAGGTTCTCTTGAAGGCAATCGCACTTGGGCACGCGCTGGAATGTTAAAAGCACTACCAAATAGAATTGCTTCCCCAGCGGCTAGAATTGTTACCTGATCTAGTAACCTTTGGGCCTGTTTGGGAATAATCTGTCTGAAGTGGTCGATATCATCAGGGTTCTGAAGCCGATGTGAGAAGAAGTTCGCACATTGGCTTATAATCGTCGGGCTGATTTCGCTAGGCCGTTGACTGGCCACGATAAGGGACAAGCCAAACTTTCGGCCCTCCTTTGCAACACGTTCAAACGATCTCCGAGAAAGGCTTTGTCCTCGATCTTCATGGGTACGTGGCGGTCTTGCATAGTTATGAGCCTCTTCCAGAATGAGTAGCCAAGGATATTGACTCCGAATGTCTGGTTTTAGCATCTCTCTTGTCTCTAAAAACAAACGTCCCAGCAGGGCGCAAGCAAAGGGCAAAACTTCCGACGCCAACATCGACATATCAAGAACGGAGACCCGCGAAGCAGACTTTCGACCAACACCAAGCTTAGTCATCCAATTCTGAAATGAACGGATATTCTGATCTTCAAAACTAAAAAAAGACTGCCACCTGCGATCATCGAGGCGAGTGCGCATTCTTAGTTTAAGGGTCAGTAAATATTGATCAATTTTCTTGTTACTGTCTTGATCGGTGTAACGGTCCACAAGACTTGGGTCACGAAACTCATGGACTGGAACGAAACGCGGTGCATCTGCCGATTTAGCGAAGTTCACACCTTCATTTTGTCGTTCTGATATTTTCGTGAGTAACTCTGTCCTAATCTGTCCAAGGCGATCACGAACTTCTCTATCATTATCAATTTTCCGCCATTCGGAATTCGCGTTTGGTGTCCAGTTAGGCAGTTGGTCAAATCCATCCCAATCACTATCTGGCGAATATTGCCTCGCATGACTGATTGCGAGGTCAAAGTTGTTTGCAGGTTGATTTTTATCAAGCCAACTAATCGCTGAATCGATTTTGCTTATCGCAACTTGAAACGGATCGTAAGAACCTGCATCAGTCTGGCTTGCTTTTGCAATCGCCCACCAATCTTTTAATACTGGTTCCTGCGTCGCCTCAGATGCTTGAAGCCAATCGCAGATTTCCTCACCATTCATTAACCAAGCGGGCAGTCCAAACTCGTCTCCATTCAAGTAAAGCTTGTTTGGCTCTCTCTGATAGTTTGATTGATCATCGATCAAAAATGCGTTCGCATACTCGCCGTTAATATCGAGAATAAAAATGTGGGGGTCCGCGCCATCATCATGTTGCATTTTGTCATTCTCAAGAATGCCTCGGACAAGACTTGCAACAGTGTATGACTTCCCCGAACCTGTATTTCCTACAACGGCCAGTGGCCTCGAAAACAGGTCGTTAAAAGACGCTTTGATTTTTGTATTTTCGTCGCCCGTATGATGTCCAATCTCCAGCGGAAAATCGAAATTACCTTCGCCCCAGACTTTTGGCTTATTTCTCAAAGGGGGATATTCAAAAATCCCGGAAAGGATCTCGGCGTTGACAACCTCGGCAGGCGTATCAAGAGTCGGAAGAATGGTTATACCAGCATCAAACATCCATTCACCTTTTCCGAATTGCTTGACTGTTCCTAGGAGTTGGACTGCCGCAATCCTTCGAGGTTTTGTCAGTTCCAAAGACAGCTCTTCATTTGTTGACGGATCATAACTTTCTTTGGCCTCAAGATCACTCAAAATGCCAATCGCATGGGTGCCGGCACCTAAGTCGAAAGTCAGAAAAGAGTTGATTGCAACGGCCCGTTGCACTCCATCAGGTGTCGCGCGGGATGAGGATTTTGCCTCAGTGGACAGTTCGACCTTCAAGCGAAAACCGTTGACAGTGACAACATGACCTATGACGCGCGGCTGCTCCATCAAGTACCACCCGTTGGCTCGCTCGGCGAGATGTCCTCAGCTTTTCTTATCTGTTCCTCAAACCTGCGTAGCTGTTTGAAATCTTCTAACCATTGCACATCTGGCATTACGTTTTGGGCAAAATCCGCAAACGTGGCAGTCTGATATGTACAATTTGAACTGTCTTTAATTCGCTCGGTCAAAACGAACGCTCTTTGACCGAGGTTTTGGTATCGGCTAATTCGTTCAACTATCTGGCTATTGGGATCGGGTTCAACAACCAGCATCACAAGCGAGGGATTCATCAAGGCGGTTTCAATAATCCGGTTCACATGGTCGTCACCAAATCCGTACCCTAGCACCAGCAGGAATGTTTGAGGCTGGTTCAGACGGGCATGAAATAACCTGAATAAATGTGCATACGGCATATCGAGCGTTTGCATAAATTTTTGCGATGTCGGGAGGATTCCAAATGACCCGATATGTTTGTACTCATCAGATTGAAGTTTTGTTGCCTTTGTAACGGGATCACTTTCACGATATTCATTGGCAAAAGACAAGTCCCTGTGCTGCGCACGATAAATTCCATTACCATCGACATACCAATGTAATGATCCGTGAAGTTTGTAATATTGAAGAAACTTATCAAACCGGCGGACACGTCCTTCGGTTACGTCTCCAGGATAGTAAATGTCCAATCCATAAACAGTCGGATCGAAGCGCGCAGATGCCTTCCCTGAGAACCCATCAAAATACTGGATTCCTAATTCTTCAAAAGCCTGCTCAAACAAAGTGTCGTAATTGAGAGTCAACAAATGTGTGCGTCCAAGATTTGTGTCACGCGCAATAAGTTTCGCCAGAAATGGGATATGACCTGATGAGGCGTCGAACGAATCTTCCGACAACTCCTTTCGATCTAGCTGAAGCGCACACTCCGCGTAGATTGCTTTTTGAAGATATTTGCGAAGTTTTTGCTCATCTTCCTTACTTAAAGTTAGCGGCCCTGAAACTTGTTCTTCAGTACTCGCGTTTTCAACATGCCTTTTCCAAGTAACTGTATCTATGGGGGAGTTTTCAGAGCTTGCAAGACTAGACGCGTTGAACAAATAACTAAGCCAATCTTCAAAATTGCCTTGTCCGAAATCGTTAGTTTTTTTCCACTCTATGATCTTTTTAGCATCTGCGGATAGCTGACATTGTTCCACTGCATCTAGTACCAAACACTCAAGGTTATTTTGGGCAGGGCCAGTCATAAGGCGTCCACCGGCACCCACTGAACAACCAGCAGCCGTCAGAACAACTACGCTCTCCATACGAAGCCAATCCGCTAACAGTGCTTGGATACGGCGCAGACCGTCTTCTTGATTTTTTCCCGCTAGTAAATCCTGGCTACCGCTCGCAGAATCCGGAGAAAGAAGTTTGTAGTTGCTGGAATCACTCACACCGTTACCTCTGAAAGCTTGCTGACAACACCAAAATTTACTTCAAGCGCCTCGAAGTGACATTCCCCGCATTTGATCTTCTGGTTTTCTTTGGGGCTTATATACTTTACTTGACATAGGACAATTCTCCCCACATGAAGATGAAGATATGGGTAGTGAACCCGGTATTGTCCTTAATTTACCCGTCCTTTACACTGATCGAGGCTGTTTGGTCAATACGATTTCATCTTTGTCACGTAATGTATATAAGCCCCTTTTTTTCGTACGCCACCCCTCACTGTCGAGTGAACCCTTGATCTCTCGGACAAAATAGAGGCGTTCTTCTCGTTCAGTTACAAACGCCTAGTCAGGATTGCATAGGCCGTATCAGCCTTTAACCAGAGCGCAGCAGTTTGACGAATAGCTTTACGTTTTCATTGTTATCTAAATCTTTGGCGAATTGCTTCTCGACCTCAGAATCAAACTATACAAAATCGAAAATGTTTTTATCCTTGTTCTGAACTTCATAGAGGTTGTTCAAACACCGCGTCGGCTCGGTTTCTCTTTGCGGTTCGATCTGGCTCATCTCCCATTCTTGAGAAGATAACTTCTCGTACTGAATGCCTTCCAGCATCAGGTCATGGAGCGCACGGCTTATCTCACGGCCCACAGCGGTCATAAATACTTGCGGGTTGATGTTGAATTCTGAGAGCTTGCCCGATTGTTTGAGAATTTCCACCAAGGTGTGACGTGTCTACTCCGTTTCTTTTTGCAAATAAGCGAGCAAGTCCGGCAATGCTCTGACTGGCCCCGCTTCCTGTGTGCGCTGTTCCAGTGCACGGTCAGCTTCAATACCAGCTTCCGTAATATCAGAGTGCGAGTCTTGTATGTTGTGCTAACTTTTTACCATATGTTGTGTCCCTAAGCTGCCAGCGCAACGCGAATTGCACGATTGTCAT
>JAPORV010000219.1 GCA_026710055.1 Aestuariivita sp. | reverse complement strand
TGATGGTGGCCGACCCAAACCAAGTCCGCCACCAACAGCGCCTCGAAGCCGGCCTCGCCTCGATCAACGGCGTATCCATCGCCGACCTCGCGGCAACCGTCGAACTGGGCACGAAGATGATCGCCTTCCGCGCCAACCACGCAGCAAAGGCAATCCGCACCGCCATCGAAGCGGGCACATCAAGGTAAACCAGCCGTGGATAGCGCATCACAACCAGAAGCCGGTCACGGAATATACACACCACCCGAAGAGCGCGGGCGAGGAACAGACAGGTAACGCCGCAACCGGATTGTGATTGCGCGAGGAAATCAATAAGATGAGGCCTTGATACAGTATTTTCCCCTCAATATCAATAAGTTACAAAAAATTTTCTTTCTTCCTATTGTTAAGCAATAGTACTTACTTTATGCTATTGTTGGAATTAGAAAAGTAACCCAATTGGGGTACAGCCATGTCTCGTACTGCGTTAAGGGCGATGTGTGGGCACACAGGCCGCTTTATTGGCAACTTGGGATTGTCTGTATCCACGCTGCTTGACATTCGCCGGTCAAGTGATGCTAAATCTGTTCATCGAAGTTACAGTTTTACCAGATTGTTAATGCAGCAGCTCGCCTCAAAGGAGAGTAAGGCATGAGTAGTGAATCTTTTAGCAAACCTTCTTTTAATCTAGATTCTACGTTTCCAAAAAAATTAGTTGAGATAAAAGCGCATCACTATAATCAAAGATGTGGACATACATATAACCTCTTCCGTGAAGAACAGGATGCTGATTCCGTTGCACCAAATTGGTTTAACAAATTGATGTTAAATTTGGATGTATCACCATCACCTGGTTGGCCGGATAATTTCGGTTTAAAATTATATTCCCAATTTCCAAATACAGCGAATGATATAAAGACATTAGCGTTATTCAGTGGAGCTGGAGGTCTTGACATAGGGTTCCATGATGCAGGTTTTCAGATTGTTGAATGCATAGAAATTGAAGAGGATTTCGCAAAGACTCTTGAAATAAACTCAAGTAGAGGAAAGCGATTTAGTAATACGAAAATTTTTTGTGGAGATATAAAGGATTACAATCCTAAGCATGAAAAAATCGATTTCGTTATTGGCGGGCCTCCGTGTCAGTCATTTTCAGCAGCAGGCGCTAGAGTACTGGGTGTTCGAGGTATAAATGATGATCGGGGAGTCTTATTCAAACAGTATGTTAGGATTCTAAAAGAATTACAGCCAAAAGGATTCTTGTTTGAAAATGTATACAGGATTGTTGGGGCACAAGGTGGTAAATCTTGGAAAATAATTCAAAATTCCTTCAAAGAAATTGGGTATTCACTTTTCTGGAAGATTTTGGATTCTGCCGACTATGGAGTACCACAATTTCGTGAACGCCTATTTATCGTCGGCCTGAGGGAAGGATCTTATGACTTTCCATTTCCTACTCATGGTCCAGATTCTCAGGATTCATCTCCATATTACAGTGCTGGTGTCGCAGTAAAAGGGCTCGACGTTCCTGATATAATTGGCCCGCTTAGTGGAAGGCATGGCCATCTTTTGAACGCTATACCCCCAGGTCTAAATTATAGCTATTATACAGATAGATTTGGCCATCCTACACCGTTGTTTGGGTGGAGATCGAAATTTTCAGATTATCTTTACAAAGCTGATCCAGCAAAGCCCGTGAGAACAATAAAAGCTCAAGGAGGACAATATACAGGTCCGTTTCATTGGGACAACAGGAAATTCACATTGGATGAATTGAAAAGGTTGCAAACATTTCCCATGGAATATGTACTTTATGGAGGTCGACAAAAAGCAATCCATCAGTTAGGAAATTCTGTTCCACCGCAACTAGCTAGGATTCTTGCTATGAGCATACGTGATCAAGTTTTTGGGAATCTTCCGTCAGTAAAAATTGACAAATTGCCACCCAACTACCAATTAAAATTTAGAGCCAGAAAGGCAGCACTGACAAGAGAGTACCAAGCGAAAGCTCTAGCTTCTATATCTAAAATTGCAGTAAAAGGAAACATTATTCTGGACGACATTTCTGATAAATTTTATGCGAAAATATGCGATGATTTGATATTTTCTGTATCCAAAAGACCAATAAAGAGCGCGAAGTTAGTTCGGTACGATTTTAAAAATAATGAATTGTTTATTTTCTCTGGAAATGCAAAGAGAGAGCCAGCCTTAGAAATCGTGGTCATACCTGAAGAGGGTTTAAAGAATTCTAGAAGGATTAACAAAATTCGACTGACAACGTCTACGTTAAGCCTACAAGCTACCACTATACTGTGGAAATCGCTAGAACATCTCTCAAGAATA
Source organism: Aestuariivita sp. (assembly GCA_026710055.1). Classification (GTDB taxonomy): domain Bacteria; phylum Pseudomonadota; class Alphaproteobacteria; order Rhodobacterales; family Rhodobacteraceae; genus JAPORY01. Next base: position 2,233 of record JAPORV010000219.1, on the reverse strand, counting down.
TTCTTCTATAAAGATGATTTGGTTCAGTTATTTGGATATTACCAATACAGAATAAAGCATGCTATCCAAGTTTATATTAGTCAAGAGGCTGAGGAAAATGAAGCTTTCTGGAAGCTATTTGGGTACATCACGCGGGGAAGATGCGTCGGATCACCAATTCATCTTGAAGAACTTGCTGAGATTCTTGATATAAAAAGGTTTGCTTTGATCAACTTTCTGAAGCAATTAAAAATTTCCGGTTACGAAATTCGGAGCTGCAATACAAATGCACAGATTGAGAAAGATATGGTTATTATACCGTACGCATTTCCTAGCCTAAATCATCGAAGCTTGCAAAGGCATACAAAGTTATGAATGCACAATATGGCAGCAATTTTCAAAGACATTTGCGAGTTTATGAAGATCGTAGTGAGTTTCATATAAATCGAAGTAATATTGAAAAATTCCCAGAAGGCGTACTTTCGATAGAGGCAAAGAAGAGAATTAGTAGCATTAGAAAATGTTTCGAGAATGGCTTTTTGAAAGACATTATTGCTGACTTGAAATCTGGAACATGTCAACCAAAAATCGAATGCATATCCGAGCCAGCGATCAAGTGTATAGATGTGTTAGTCGACTCTGTAACAAGCGAAGTTGGAAGAGCGCTCGTTGGACTTTCAGTCATGCAAATGTGTATAAAGTCAATCGACTGCTCACAAAATATTCGTCTACATAAGGGCAGTTCTTCATTGAATTTATTTTCCTGGTCGGAAGGCATTTCTATGCGATCATTAGATAGAAAGTTTGTGACACCAGTATTGAGGGAACATAATCTAGTTAGCCTTAATGCTGATGGATTTATGATGACTAGAAGTTTGGCGGAGAATTATCCATACACATCCCTTTACAAAGCCAAATTAAAGGGAGCGAGAAATGAGTGGCTAGAACTTGTTGATCAATTAGAAAATAGAGAAACATCTGCTCTAGATTCACTTAAGTTTATGCTCTCCAAATTGATCAATAGAGCAAAACACTTTGATCATAAGGCAAATGAACTTATTTATGAAACCTCGAAATTGAACTTGAAAATTCATACAAGAGATGATGCAATTAGTGTAATTCAATTTCACATGGAACAAGTCGATTATGCATCTAGATTACTTGAAATTGGAATGCATGCACTCGGTCAAGCTGCGATTGAGTCTGGATCATTAGAGCCAATGACACTTAAACCTCTATCGCAAATGAGATCTGCAAATAAGAAACATGGAAACATAGGAGACATAGAGTTTCTTGAGCAAGGAGAGATTGTGGAATCTTGGGATGCAAAGTATGGAAAAAGCTATTTGAGGGAGGAGCTGGAAGAACTAAATGAAAAGTTGCGGGATCATGAACATCTTGAGCTTGCCGGTTTTGTGACGACAGAAGAACCGGAGCGTCTTGATGAAATAGTTGGCAGAGCGAAAAGTATTGAGGAACTTTATTCGATCAAAATTGTCGTTTTTCAGTTCAGATCATGGGTAGACTTTATTTATGAAAAAGTGACCCAAACAGAGCTGATCAGCGAGGCTGAGCTGTCGAGACGCTGGATTCATATTTATTGTCTCTGTCTTTGTCAAAAAAGACGCGATCATGCTCCTATAGATGAACCTTGCCTCAACTGGGTTGAAGCTTTAATCTCGCAGTTGCGAGATATGGAATAGCTATGAAAATTAGTGCCACCAACCCCTCGATATTTTGATTGATCAAATCGTCTCCGCAGCCGCCTTGGTATAGCGAAAATCCGCCACAGAACTTGCGCCATCTAGGGATAAAAGGTTCTGCGCCAAGCCGTGATCTTCCGATACCTCCATGACAAAAATTATCAGTTTCGACCGTCTGTTCAACCTCGTTGAGTACCACCGGGTTGCCAACAACGTGCAGGTCGAGCAATATATCCGGGGACGATCCTGCCCGTCCAGCAAGACGGGCCGAAGCGCGATGTTGGACCGCGCTAAGACGTGGTCGCGGCCCATGGGCTTGGGCGGCTGGAAGCTTAGCCCGGGAGCGAAAGAGTTTCCCCGCGGGTCCTTCCATTAGATGAATTTTTAGCTACTCACGCGGCGTTTACCTTGCACCACGATACAAATTGATACAAAAGTGCGTTGCTTAGCCGTTTCGGCACTCTTTTACCCGCAAAGTTCGTTTATCCGGATTCCTGCCAACTCTACCCGGAGGCACCGAAGTACTCCACAAGCGCCGAGCGGCCGACGAT
>JAPORV010000019.1 GCA_026710055.1 Aestuariivita sp. | reverse complement strand
GAAGACCATGAGTCCAAGGAATGGACCGCCGCCGCACGATCTGACTGGCCCGAATGACCGAGTCCAATTGTAACTCGAAGGGCATTGGCCGCAGAAACGCGACTGATTTTACTTGGGTTTTAGTCCAACACGCTTGGAAATAGCGAAAATGTGTCCTCACAAGTAGTCTGCAAATGCGCGATAGAGGCTCAAAAATGCATCCTTCATATCTTCTCGGTTCAACAGTTTGGAGAATGAGTTTTCGTGCTGTCTGAAGCCCTCGCCTTGCAAAATAGCGCGCAGACCATTGTCAGGCTCGTTAGGATTCTCTAAATGTAGTCGATATTTGTCTCCGCTGCGATCAGAGATGCAGCAATAGAACGTGATTTTTTGTTCGCCGAGGCTATGACTGAGAGAAAGTCCAGGTTCAACTTCGGTTGAGGTTGACTCCCGATACTCGAGCATCATCGCGAATTGATCTTGAGTGATTAGGTTTTTATAAAGGCAGTATGTGAAAAGCTCGACATGTCTTCCATTCATCTGCGATCTCCTTAGAAGATAGATGGCATCATTGTGTGAGAAACGCAGCATTTTGTGTGTACCATAGTCGTAAGTTGCAGGAGTGTCAATAATAGCACGGCGCCAAGGATCGATATTGCGATCAGCTTTGATGATTTCGGCAAGGCCATCCTCTAAGGAACTTGATTGGCCAAGACGATCCCAAAGCTGCTTCAATACGTGATTTTCCCTCAAGCCTTCCGCTGCATTTCGCAAGAGCCTTTTCCAACTCCAGATAACGTTGATGCTATAAATACAAAGCGACTTATTCCGACCGACGCGAGGCAGATAATCCCCTGCTGCTAATAGTGCGCGCCGCCAAAGCCCTGCTTGATCAGAATCATTTTTGATATCACTAAACATCTGATCAGCACATTTAAAATAATGCTCAAAAGAGGCGCTAATGACACTCGCAGTTTCCACATTGAGTCGTTTGAACTCCTTTTCTGGTTTATCAAGATCAATACCACAGAAACGCAGCAGGAATCCGATCTGACCTTTGAAGTAGGGATGCTGCTCCGCTTGGTAGATTCGATCTGGCCAACCATCACCTAATGCCAGCAGATGTGCCTTGATTCTTTCCTCCGCCAATTGAAGGCGAGAAAAGCCGCTAACATCGCATCCGGGTTCCGCTAGATATTGCTGGATATCATTCATCTTATCAGTCAAGTGTCGAAGTCCGGTAAAACTACGCTGAAGGTCCTCAGGCCTGTTGTAGTCCGTATTGGCAGAAAGGTTAAAAACAATACGGACCCAATCATTGAAGGATGCTGGATCGACTTCCCCATGTGCGTGAACGAGGTACTGCACGTAACCAGCTAACTTAGCGAGGTTCTCAAAAGTAAGGCTTGTGGGCTGGCTAATAATTTGCTTGAAAAGTTCTATCTCGTTGATGTATTTTGTGTCAGGAAGGTAAGGGCGGAATACCAAATTCGGGTCGGATCCCCATCGGTGCAACAGAGTAATCAGCACTAAGACCATTTTTTGATCGAGCCAGGAATTTTCGTGAAACCAAGCAAAACTATTCCGGTTAGAAGAGAGGCGTAGTTCGGATAAATCATGCGCAGTATCGGCATTATCCGGTGCGCGGGTTACCATGATTATGGCTCGAAAAAAATTCATCATAGCATCGTCAAAGGTGGCAGTTCTTTCATCTCTAAACGACCAAAAGAAATCTGACCAATGAGTATCAATTCGCTGGGCAAAGTACTCGCTAATCGGAATGCCATTGCAAATCAGTGGATAAAATTCCGCAAATTTATCTGTTGTTAGATGCTTTTCTAACCGAGCTTTAAAGGTCTCGAATGGCGTAAGCTGTTTGCCACGCGCGTTCATCTTGATGTAAAGATCGTCTGATAAATCAAACTGCTCCAAATCAAGCAGCTGAAAAGTGACTGGCGGATCGGCATCGTCACTTAGCCGTGCATAGAGATCAGAAGTTTGTCGGAAAACCTCGTGTATCCGATCAAGCACCGACAAGACGGAGCGGATCGTCGGATCGAAATGCCAACTACGAAAGTACCAAGGCTGATCAGTGATCATTTTGGCAAGATCCGAACAATCCGAAGCGGCGGTGTCCGGCTCATAGCTGGCTAGAGCTTTAATGAATTCTCGGCTGCTCGGTCGTACCTCATAGCTGAAGCGCGAACGCCCTTCTGCGTCAATAAGATGGGCACGAAAGTCCTCGGCGCATCCATCCGTCCATGCAAGGTACCAGTGCAGCAGGAACAATGTCGTAAGGCGCTGTTGGCCATCAAGCGGTTGGAAGGCGCCGTTTATCTTAGTGCCATAAACGAAATCGAGATTGAGAGGCATGCCCGAGGGGCAGAGCGCACAACGCAACGAACTAATAAAATCATTACGGATGATGATTACGTCCTGATCCGCCCTGCCTTGGGCATAATCGCGTTGGATGATGGGAATATTGATCAGGCAATAATGTTCGATCAGTTGATAGAAGGTGAAAGTACTTCTCATTGCTTTACTGCTCCTGAGTCATCAAAAAAAGAGATCAGCGTTTCAATTATCGCATCAAGGTAGTGTCGAGCATCATAATCGGTCCAGATAATCGCGTTACCAACCGCCCGACTATAGCACTTCAGAAAAACATTTCGGGTACAGAGCGGAACAAAAATCCCCGTTCTGTCGTTTTGCAGTAGAATGTCTCGCTTTACTGCAAAAACTGCATCTTTATAGCCTCGGTTGGTTTTGCTGTCGAGCAAAGTTAAATTTTCAAGCTCATGGCTTGGTTCGATTTCGGCTTCCTTGAAATGCGAAAGTATTTTGCCGTCAATTTCTTCAAAATTCTTGCGAGTCTCTGACTTAGTTTCCGAATCGAGATAAGTTTCGATATCAGCTACGAGTTTCTCGTCATCGACTTCATTGGAGGAAGTTTGGAGAAATTTCAGACAGTGTTCTAGCCACTCTTTCTGCGCAGCTCGACTTTCGGGACGATTATCACTCACCGAGCGTATATGCTCAATGTCCCAAGATTCACACTTAAAACTCTCGAACTGAAACCGGATATTTGACTTCGGATCTTGAAGCAAAGTTGCCAGATTAAATAGCAGAAGTAGGCTACGCAACCTTTCTCGATTTGCGTAGTTTATGCGTCGGCAAAGATCACTAATTTCTTCCGCCAATTCGGTTTCCGAAATTTTCTCTAAATCAATAGAAAGCATCATCTCGCAGACCTTGCTGCGCAAGCTCTTGCTAAACTCCTGTTTTCCCAATTTCCAACTATCGGCGAGCAACTTTGCTATGGTGGTTAGGCTATCTCTATCTCTGGTCTGGTGGAGAATGAAGCCGACGACATGAAACAAATCACGGTCCTCATGCCACTCATCGATAGTCATGAAAATATCCTTCACCTTCTGCCATTCAGGCTCAGAGCTCCGCTCCGACTTCAGCAACTCTGCAAAGTAGGAGAACACGGTGTAGTGTTGCCCCTCGCCGCCACGGCCTGCCATCCGCGTTGCCAATCGGAAGATGAGGCCAATTCGGTTGGAGTCCTTTATTTCATGGTTCTGTAAGAAATACCAGACGGCATCATTATGCAGTCTTTTCTCTATCTGATCCCACTCATAAGCAATTCTTAGGGGTAGGTTGCCAGTGGAATCGTCTTGCGCTGCGCGGCGCAAGAATAGCGCCCGCACCAACTCCGTCTCTGTAAGGGGAATCTTCCCAACATTTAGGCGTGTAAAGACATTGATCGGATCTTCATCAGGATCAAGTTCATACCAGATAAACTTGACGTTGTGACCGACCTCATCATCGTTGAGTAGGTGCTGTAATAGCTTAATCTTATGCGATGTATCACGTCGATCATTAAGCCACTTCTCTATCGTTTTCCATGCCTCGCAGATATGATGGAAATCTACATTTTCATTTGATCTTTTAAGATCTATTTCCTTCAGGAAAGTGGAATCCCTTGTTGCATAATCAATGGAAAAACACTGTTTTCCGAACAACTTGGTGATTTCTTTGCACTGTTCGAGCAACAAATAGATTGTCGTCAGGCGCTGCTGTCCGTCGACAACTTCAAAGCTGCGACCGTTGGCGCACTTGCGGACAACTAGTGGCTGCAAGCAGTAGTAGACAGTCTTGGGCTTGTCATCACTACTTTGAATAAAATCCCATACGTCTTCGAGTAGTTGCGTCACCTGCCACTGGTTCCATCTAAAGCCACGTTGATAAGCGGGGATCAGGTAGTGTGCAGGAGAGCCATCTTCATCAACAAGCACCCTGTTGACGGATCTGAGGTCGATTGTGGCGTTATCTGTCAGCATTTCAATGTTTCTGAGTTCTTGTTGCTTGCTTGTTTTGATTTATAGAGATCCTATCCAACGAATCACCACTGATTAGCAGGAGTACAATTTCGTGGCCCTGATCTGACGAAGTATAGAAGTATATCGGACTATAGTAAATGAGACAGGATACAACATGTTTAGTTCCCATAAAATTCCGCTTCAAGCCGGCGCATTCTCAATATCTTGTTTTATGGTGCGGGAGCTCAGGTAGTAGTGGAGGGCGCACCAGAGGTTTACTA
>JAPORV010000235.1 GCA_026710055.1 Aestuariivita sp. | reverse complement strand
TGACGAAGACTGCGCACCTGACAGCTCCGTTTATTCTGTTTTTGGCGTCGAGGCATATGCCGTCGACGGGTTCCGCTTGTGCGGATGTTTGTGCTCTGTCCACTATGGTGATGATGTGAACTGGTTTTATCGAGAAGTCGACCTTTGAGGGCTTGCATTCATCAAGCGATTGCTCTGATCCTATATGACCCTTTTTTCCACCATCACAATCAAAAAAATCTGCTGCTGATTTTTGCAAATGGCTCCCTGGCTAGAAATAATTCCGTGCATTTGCATGATTTCAGTCAAGAATTTTTGATGTCTCCAAAATATGTTGTTAACTTGCCAGAAAAAGTGAGATTTTCTAGCGATCAAAACTGACTTGGTAAATTGGTTATCAAAGAGTATTTCACAAAAAAATAATTCTATTTTTTCAATGATTTAATTGAAAAAATTCATAAATCGATTTAAATTGTATTTAACAATTAATGATGATAAAAATAAACTTTTTTTATATAAAATTCACTAGAATAAAAAAATTTGCAGAGGCTTACCCCCTACCCCCGCTTAGATGATCTGTGACACGGGGCGAGAGTCTTTTTTTTGCAAAGAGTACTACGAAAAGTCTTTTAATGAAGTTGTATGTAGTTTTACATAGATTTAACGTTTTGAGAATTGGAAACTCTTTCGTGCCTTTGCTTTCCCGTATTTCTTTCTTTCGACGACTCGACTATCGCGTGATAAAAATCCAGCAGCCTTTAAAGCGGCACGTAACGACGGATCAAATAATTGTAGGGCTTTCGAAATGCCGTGCTTAACAGCACCTGCTTGACCGGATAACCCCCCACCTTTCACGGTGGCGTTTACATCGAATTCACCATTAACGCTGGCAACTTGAAAAGGTTGTCGCAAAAGCATTTGCAATACAGGACGCGCAAAATAACTCTCCATATCCTTACCATTTATCAACACCCGACCAGAACCAGGTTTGATCCAAACACGCGCTATCGCATCTTTCCTTTTTCCAGTAGCGTAAGACCGACCAAGATGATCTTTCTGAGGCTGGCGGTCCGATATAGTATTAAAATCAGGCGTTTCAGACGTAGAAATCGCCAAGTCTTCAAATGACTTCGTTGTCTCTTCCATATTAAATCATTTCCGTGTATTTTTTGTATTCATGGCCTTTACATCAAGCACAACAGGTTGTTGCGCTTCATGCGGATGTTGACTGCCGGAATAAACACGTAAATTGGAAAATTGAGTCCGAGATAAACGATTCTTCGGAAGCATCCGTTTTACAGCTTGCAAAACAATACGTTCTGGATGTCTTCCATTCAGTATCTGATCTTTTGTTCGTGATTTTATTCCGCCAGGATACCCAGTATGCCAATAATAATTTTCTTGTTGCTTCTTGCCAGTTAATTGCACTTTTTCTGCATTAATGACAATGACATTGTCACCCATATCCATGTGAGGTGTGAAAGTTGTTTTATGCTTTCCACGAAGACGTGTAGCAATAACAGTAGCAAGGCGCCCAAGCACCAAACCTTCTGCGTCAATCAAAATCCATGATTTCTGAATATCGGCGGGCGTGGCATTATAGGTTTTCATACTAGAGTTGTCCTAATTTTCTCTACATTTAAGTTTATTATTGTACCGCGCTGAGTCTTTACTAATCAATGTCTTGAAGGTCAAGACTAAGTTTAAAATAGGTTGAATAAACTCATTTTAAATTATTTTGTCGAATAAAATTAATATCAGATTTTGATCCAAAAGGTGGAATCGAATATGTCATTGAAGCACGTGCTACCGGTTCAGCAATTTCATCGGAGAAAATCAGTACATCACCGATGGAAAGAGAACGTCCCAATTTAAGTAGCCGTGATTTTGCGATTAAGTCTCGCCCATACTGTGGCTTACGCATAAAATCCATTGAAATATTTGTTGTAACTGCTAACGCCTTCGGACCAATTCTTGCTATGGTTAACAAGTAAATTGAAACATCAGCCAGACCGAACATCGCGGGACCGGAAACCGTATCACCTGGCCTTAAATGTTGTTCTCCAACAAACATTCTTGTCCTCATCTCATTTAGTGTTAAACTCTCAACTTTAAACTCGTCCTTCACTTGAGGAAAAATATCGACAAGAAATTCATTTAGCTGTGATACGTCCATCACGAGTTTAGAATGGGATTTCATTTTGCCACCGTAGCATCATATTTTGAAACACAGACTGGAGAAACTAATGTCACTCATTGAACGTATCGACAAAGATCAAGTAGCTTACATTAAATTTACTTCACCTGAAAGGTTGAATGCACTTTCTGATGAAATGATATCGGTATTGCAGGCCCAATTCGATTCATTAGCGAGTGAAAAAAATATACGCGTTGTTGTCCTTTCTGGTTCTGGAAAAGCTTTTTGTGCTGGACATGATCTAAAACAAATGTCGTGTTATCGGCAAGCAAAAGATGGTGGGGCATCCTATTACAAAGACTTATTTGACCGATGTGCAAGAATGATGATTTCAATTTTACAGTTACCACAGCCTGTGATTGCACAGGTTCATGGTATTGCGACGGCTGCTGGCTGTCAATTGGTCGCAAGCTGTGACTTGGCCGTCGCAGAAACAGAAGCAAAATTTGGTGTTAATGGTGTCAATATTGGGTTATTTTGCTCAACACCTATGGTGGCTTTAAGTCGAAATGTGCCAGCAAAAAAAGCCTTTGAGATGCTTACAACAGGTCAATTTATTGATGCAAAAAAGGCCGAATCTCTTGGACTTATAAATACCGTTGTATCACGTGATAAACTTGAAGAAAAAACACAAGAATTAGCCAACACCATCGCAAGTAAATTATCGTCAGCCGTAATGATTGGAAAGAAAGCATTTTATGAACAACTGATGATGCCGATGGACAGGGCCTATTCCTTTACTGGTGATGTGATGGTCCGAAATATGCTTCTTCGAGATACAGAAGAAGGTATTGCTGCATTTTTGGAAAAGCGTAAGCCTAATTGGCAAAATGATTAAATTCATTCACTCTGTTAATTTATTCTCCCAGCGAAGTGAAATATTGTGATTTTTCAAGAGAAAAATATATCATAAAATATACAAAAAACAAATATTTATGAAAATTAATTAAAGTTAAAATTTGAGTTTAACATGAAATGACTTCAAGGGTAAATATAATTGGTGGCGGATTGGCTGGCTCTGAAGCGGCATGGCAAGTTGCGGAAATGGGAGTGGATGTTTGTCTTCACGAAATGCGACCGTATGTGAAGACTTTCGCACACCAAACAGGTGATTTTGCCGAAATGGTATGCTCTAATTCTTTTCGTTCTGATGACCACGAGCAAAGCGCAGTTGGTCAATTACACTGGGAAATGCGTGCTGCAACAGGATTGATTATGTCAGCTGCTGATATGCATCGCTTACCTGCGGGCGGTGCATTGGCTGTCGATAGATCGCTTTTTTCAAAATATATTTCGGAAAAACTTAGGTCGCATTCCCGTGTGACAGTAGTGAATGCAGAAGTTACCGCATTACCATCAAGCGGAAACTGGATTTGTGCTACTGGTCCCTTAACTTCCGATAGACTTGGTGAATCAATTCGGGCAATAACAGGACGTAAAGAACTTGCATTCTACGATGCGATCGCACCTATTGTTTATCAAGAAACAATTGATATGAATGTCGCTTGGAATCAATCTCGTTATGATAAAGGTGAATCGAAGGCCGAGAGAACGGCTTATATCAATTGTCCGCTATCAAGAGATCAATATGAAACATTCGTTGACACACTCCTAAAGGCAGAAAAGACGCAATTTCATTCCAATGAGCCCGTCAATTATTTTGATGGCTGCCTACCGATTGAAGTAATGGCCGAACGAGGTAGAGAAACGCTTCGATTTGGCCCAATGAAACCAGTTGGATTGACCAATATCCATAAACCACATGAAAAACCTTATGCAGTTGTTCAGTTAAGGCGCGATAATACGTTAGGTACATTGTATAACATTGTCGGATTTCAAACCAAAATGAAACATAATGCACAAAAAACTGTATTCAGAACGATCCCCGGCCTTGAGAATACCAGTTTTGCCAGATTAGGCGGCATACATCGCAATACATTTATTAATTCTCCAAAATTATTAGATTCAGAACTGAAATTGAATAATTACCCTTGGATTCGATTTGCTGGTCAAATTACAGGTGTTGAAGGATATGTGGAAAGTGCTGCGATAGGCCTTATTGCAGGACGTCTGGCTGCCGCAGATATGTTGGGTATTGAATTAACTATTCCGCCAGTTACCACAGCCACCGGCGCGTTACTCTATCACATAACAAGTGGTGCTCACTCAGATACATTTCAGCCAATGAATATTAATTTTGGTTTATTTCCAAAAATTGAAGGTGTTAGCGCTGGACGGAAGGGGCGCAAAGAGCGTTATAAGGCTTATACAGAGAAGGCTAAATCTGCATGGAGAGCCTGGCTAAATGACCAAGAATACAAGTACTCCTTAACTTAGTGTCCGTTAAAAAACCCTAAATTCGCTAGTAAAATATTGAAAACATGTACTTTTCTAATGTGTTTGTTCTGACGAAGATTTTCGATATTTGGTACAATTTCTTAATATCTTACATGATTTCCATTGAATCAGCCAATCTTC
>JAPORV010000181.1 GCA_026710055.1 Aestuariivita sp. | reverse complement strand
CAAAGTTCACAGATTGGCATCAGGGATACTGCCTTACTGATTTGGGCCGGCGCAGCGACGCTGACCGTAAGGGGGTCACAAAAAGCGAAAATCGGGAAGATGCTCGAAAAAGGCGTCGTCAGAGCAGCATTAACCATTATCGGGTTGGACGAAGCCAAGGGTGATTTCTTTCTGAATTTAAGGCCCGACGAAGAGGTAGACCGGGAAACGGATGCAGAAGTAAGAACCAACCGGGGCACCGTTCGGATAGATATTGGCATGATCGGAGAAGGAAACCCCGAAGTGATTGACGATAAAATATCCAGGGTTGGACGCAATGGCGTCGTTCTCTTCGATAAACTGTCCCCGAACAGCAATGCCTGGGCGAATGGCGAACGGCAGCAAGTAAAAATGATTCAAATGCGCAATTCAAATCCGGTGGAGGAACTGAGAGCCCATTTAAGCAGACTTGGAGTCGAAGTGACAGATGAAATTCCTCATAAAGAAGTGGCTGACAGGGTGCTAGCGATGGATTCGGGCCTGTTTGATTTTAAGAGATGAAGAAAACATGGCTAGCGAATACGAAAAAGCTATAAGCGTTAAAGAAGCTATAGATGCCATAAACAATCGGGATTACTTGCTCCCGGCAATTCAACGCAAGTTTGTATGGAGCACTTACCAAATTTGTGAGTTATTTGATTCCATCATGCGTGGCTATCCCATTAGTACATTTATGATATGGGAGATCACAGATAAAAAAATCAAAAATGAGTACAAATTTTATGAGTTCATTAAATCATATTGCCAAAGATTTAACGAAGAAAATTCGCACATACAAACTAATGCAGGCTTCAAGAATTTTAGTGCAATAATCGATGGACAGCAGAGGTTAACATCTTTGTATATCGGCTTGAATAGTACATACGCTTATAAACAGCCCCGCGTATGGTGGCCTAGTGCCCGAAATGATAAGGATTTACCTCCAAGGAAGTTATACCTAGATCTGTTGAAACCAGTTGGATCCGGGGACGATGAGTCGCTGATGTATTACAACTTTAGATTTTTGACGGATGAGCAATACAAAGAGGCTGTAAAATCAAGGCAACATTCCCACCACCACTGGTTTTGCCTGCATGAAATTCTGAGGATGCCACAAATTGATGATGCAGATGATGTGCTTTTAGAAATTGTGCAACCAGAACTCAACAAGCGCGGTTTGAGTGAAAATAAGTTTGGAGCTCCTGGCATTCTTTAGCGACCCAAAGCACTGGAATTCTGCTGCAAATCTCCACTTACTAAATGATTCGCAGAACCGCTCCAAGAATAACCGTTCTCTTGAGGAGTGGTTGGAAGACCCTGCTGTTAACCTGTCTCCAAAAGAGCTATTAGTGGGCGAAATTAGTCTGGATTTGAAATCTTTTAGTGAGTTTTATTCGACTCGAAGAGAGGCACTAAAAAGAAGGTTGGTGAATCGTGTATACATGACCAATTCATTATCTGAGGGAGTTCGATCGGATTCAGATGAGGAGGTTATAGAAGATATAACCAGATGAATACACACCATCAAACAGGAAAACGTGGGTTGAAAATCGGAGGATCGTGCGTATATCGGCGAGTATCCTCAAGAACAGCAGAGTTGTCTTCAATTCAATTGATGCGGGGACTTACGCTGGAGATTCAACCTACAAGAAACGAACAGGACTACGATCAGTCCCTTGCAGCAATTGAAGAGCTTTGGGGCACCGAAGAAGGAACAAAAGTGGGTGACAAACTGGATGTCCTGCTGGTACTCGTTGGAGATTATGAAGACAAGCACCACCGCCTGACTCCATGGTGCGTATTCTGGCAAATGTAAATACTGATTCCGGTTGAACGTGGACGGGACGGAGGTGGACGCCAATGTCAGCAAGCGGCGCATTCGCTATGACCGGGCAATATAGTTGGCTATCTCCTGCAGTTGTAACTTCATCCGATCAGATATTTGCCCTTTTCCCAGTAATCCTGCCATTCTTGCCAGGGAGCCGGAGAATTGATGTTTGCAGCAACCCAGTTTACTGAAAAACCAAGACTGTCCGAATGCGCCTTGAGCTTTGAGATGGCCCGCCCGCGTATCTCAATTCCTCTGTTATTCGTCCCTGTGGCGGATGAAAGATACTTCTCTCTGCCCATGTCATCTAATACCGACTTTTGAGCAGAAAGCGGTATGTAAAATACGCTGTCTTTGTTTGCTCCCCAGAATATATTGATCAGTAGAATATCGTGCTCAGGCCTATATCCCTCGTTAATTTCATGCTCAACTTGTTCGGTATCCACCGTCCAAAGTATTTTGACCCCACCTTCGCCAGTTCGAGTCTTAATCGACAACTCCTGACCACACAGAATCACATCATAGCTACGCTCGTTGCCTCGCTCTGGAGTGCTTACTGCGTCCTCTCCAAACTCCGCAACAAAGAAGCCTATGATGACATGTTCTCGGAGAATGCCTACTGCCGGATTTCCTTTTGGCATTCGTTGCCGAACCATATCGAATGCTGTAGGAAGCCCCATAGCGAACCTGTTCCGTTTTTCCCTTATCTGAAAAAGATCACACAAGCAGGAGTTCATCTTGAGCCAATCTGGTTTCAGCGATTTTTACATATTCTGGTGAGGAATCATATCCAACATAACGCCTGCCGGATTTAACAGCTGCGACAGCTGTTGTTCCTGAGCCCATGAATGGATCAAGCACAATATCGTCAGCGTAAGTGTAAAGCTGTATTAGTCTTCTGGGCAGTTCTAACGGAAATGGTGCAGGATGATTGACGCGCCTCGCTGATTCGGATGGAAATGTCCAGATGCTCTTCGTGAACTCAAGAAATTCATCATTCGATATTGTGGAGGTCTTATTTTTTGAAGGGCGATTATATTTGCCTTTTGAGAAAACAAGTATGTACTCGTGTATATCCCTTAAGACTGGATTTGATGCTGATTTCCAACTGCCCCATGCACATGAAGTTCCGGCGCTGGCAGATTTGTCCCAGATAATTTCCCCACGCATCAAATACCCAATCTCATGCATCTGCTGGGAAACCATGGAATTAAGCGGAACATAAGGCTTGCGGCCAAGATTTGCAATGTTTACACACGCCCTGCCGCCAGGAGTCAACACACGATAAACTTCCGACCACACAGATGCCAGAAGTTTTGAAAACTCATCTTCTGTCAGATCATCGTCATATTCTTTACCAACATTGTAAGGTGGAGAAGTCACCATTAAATGCACAGAATTGTCCGGCAGTTCGCTCATATCTGTGCTTGAATGGTTATAAATGCGATTTATGATATTTTCGTCGCAACCGTTTTCAATTTCCTCATCAATGTTAACATCCTGCCGATTTTGGCAGTACATTTTGCGCTTGTAGAATCCACTTGAGTCATGGCCTGTACGATCCGATGTGCCAAATGCGCGCATGGTTGTCTTTGTCATAAAGCACCCGATGTTTGATTTGGCCAGTTAACAACCATGTTCACTTCTCCAGTGATCTTTTGAGTTGAGAACTTGCCAGAAGGTAGGGACAAAGTCAAGCAGGCAACAGGCTCGCATCATTCAGGGAGGACACCCCGGGCAACCGGGGAATCAGGGCTGCTTACGGGTTTGTTCATGGCTGCGATGATCACTTGTGTTAGCGCATAAAATGGCTTCTCTAACTAATTCATAGGACTTACCGAGGGGTTGGTAAGTAACACAAGCTGGTTCGTCTTTATTATGTTTCCGAGGACAGTGTTGAAAGTGGCCAGTACTAACCCCGTCGAAAAAATCTATCCATGCGTGAGTTATATCTTTTACAGAAATTACAACGATGGTGCCGACTGCAATATCTGGATACTTCCTTCGCATGTCGTAAAATGCATTAAAGGCTTTACCATAATCATCATAAAGTTCCTCATAGAAGGGCGGGAAAACCTCAACCTCTATCCAGTCTGGACACTTGGCATAGACAGGCGCGCTCACCGCAAAGAGTAGTATCGACAAATATCTCATCGAAGAATTATAACAAACAATCGGATACGGAGAGTGAGTGTTGACGGTAAAATCACCGGTTAATTACACTGGCGACATGGAAACAATTAACGCATCTGATTTTAAGCCCCGGTGTTTGGCGATCCTCGACCGTGTGCAAACAACCGGTGAGCATGTGCTCATATTGAAGCGTGGTCGGCCCGTTGCTGAACTACAGCCGGCGAGACAATCACAAGCTGAATATCCACAGTTGGAACTGAAAGGCACAGTGACCATCCTGGGAGATATTATTGAGCCGGTTATTCCAGAAGAAGACTGGGACTGCCTCAAGTAAAGAGAGGGGGTTTTTCTGCACAGGAGGGCTATAATTGTGCCGTGAGTGCAAAAGCTGACAACATTGATTGGAGCAGACTGCTCGCCTTGTTCAGATCGGGAAAAGGCGTCGTGGGCCGGTCTGGCCTGCCCGCTGTCGCGGTAGCCGCCTGAAGTGGGTGGGGAAATCTCCAGCGTCCACGATATTGTCATTGTCGGCGGCGGGGTCGGCGGCATCCATCTGGCCACCAAACTCGGGCGGGCCGCTCGTTCCGGAGCGGGCCTGTCGGTGCGGCTTGTGGATGCGGCGCTGACCCATGTGTGGAAACCGTCCCTGCATGAGTTTGCTGCGGGTTCCCGCGGTATTGGCGATGATGAGGTCAGTTTCCT
>JAPORV010000203.1 GCA_026710055.1 Aestuariivita sp. | reverse complement strand
GAGGCAGCTCCGTGACGAAAGTGACGTCTGGCGGTACCCAACCCGCGGATATCAGAGTGATCCACCGTCGTTCAAAGCTGTCGGTCTCTCAGGTCCATTATTATGGTGCGTGCGGAGGCACACTATGACATATTAGCCACATAAATCAACCCAGTCAATCCATATCAGAGAACAACTTTTTTATTTCCGGTGTTATATCCAACTCCCATATAACTTTTTTCTTTTTGTGAGAGGAATCCCCCTCATTATCCAGTCCACTGCCGATACGCTCTCGTGTCAACGTGGGTAAACCCTTGTTGATAATGTCCGACGCCGCCAATTTTAACCAATTGGCATAATTTGTGATATAACGTGTCGGGATACTTGGTAATGAAAAATCAACAGTCCGACCTGCAGGGTGATACGAATTCCGTGCGGTATGATACCCTAATCGGCGGAGAAGTTTATTTGTTTTCTCGGTGCGATAGCCTGAATGCATGATAACCTTACCCGAATGACCATCTTTTTATGCAGCGTTGGCGATGGCCGATAAGCACCATAACAGGTTCTTATCAATCGGAATGATAGCACTTTCTCGCCAATTACGGAAAAGCCAATTTAACCGATTAATTTCGGATTCAACATACCGATTTTCACGAAAATAATAGGCATAGAATCCTTCTTGTGTATGGGGTTCCACAGATGAATTTCAGGTTTCATATATGTCTTAAAACAGTTAAGGCGTGAACGTTGGATGATAGCAAAATCCGCGTTTGCAGGTGTCGCAAGGAGTGAAAACGGGAAAATTGAACATCCGAGTGATAAAACGAATTTTCGCCGGGAAAGTGCCATGTATTTTATCCATATCTCAATTGTATATCATACCGATGATGACGTATGATTAAAGGATAAAAACGCCTATTTCCACAACAATTTATGGATAAATTTATTATTTATTTTCAGTGACTTATTGTAAAATATAATGTTATTACCCCATCAATCATGATAGTATGAACTGCAATAGATAAAACTAAAAAGAGAAGATATTTTCCATCAATACCAAAAAATACGATAACTAATCTAGTATATTATCATCATTGAATTGATGTTAGAAGCTGGTAAATTGTTGTCTTATTTGTACTGAATGATAGTGCGTCGTCTCACTCATGATTAGTTCTATTTACCGGCGAAAGCGTCGGAAGTTACTATTCCAATGACCAAAATGGGGTGGACGATCCCGTCGCAGTGCACCGGGGCGAAATTGTCAATACCCGATGGATCATGGCCAGCATCCTGACCGCGGCGGGGTTAATCGTTATACTTCTTCGTTGATAGCCGCTTCATTCGTCTAGGACGCGGGATTCCCGCGACCGTGTTCAGCAAGAGTTATTAAGGGATGAATCGTCGTCCTGACTCGACAGCTGAAAATCGTGGGCTTTTTGCGGTATGGGAGACGGATTGTTCGGCATGGACGAGGTCCTGGAGGGCGGAGATTGACTCGGATGGCAAGGGTGTTCTTCCAGGTACACGGCGCTGCTTTATCACTTCATTCGAACAAGAGGATTAAAAACCGGTCCTTAGAGTGTATTTTTACGCGATTATCAGCGAAACCCTAAAATAGACGATAGACGCGTTTAAAATCAAAGGGTTAGAAACCATTTCAGATTATTTTAGTTTTTTTTCAATACATTATAAAACTTCCTTGATCTATCATAACCGTTTCTATAGTATTATTTGTGACAGCGATGTAACGTGCTGTTAGACGCCCATTTCAATTGAAGGATACTTCTTATGGATCACCGCACCGCAATCCCGCAGCCCGCTTCCAAAACCGATAGCCTGCCGCCCATGGAAACGCCCTCCGCTTCCTCTGCGAAGCATCCGGTTCTTGCCCGTCTGTTGGACGAGGTTCGAAACGAAAACCGCGTTGAGGTCGCCTATGACCGTGTCCACAACCGCCACAATCGAGGTCGATAGTGCTTCTGGCCATCTCTGTGCTGCAGGCTCAGGGAAGCGGCTTGACACAGTCCTCATAAAGACGTCAAGCAGATGCAATATTGATTGCTCGTACTGCTATGTTTATCGTGGGCAGGACACTAAGTGGCGCGGTCTACCCAAGAGAATGCGCCATATTGTGCTGGACGCTGTCCAGCATCGTTTGATCGAGCACGCTGGGCGGCAGCGTGCGGGATTCGCGATTGTCCTGCATGGCGGCGAGCCTTTGTTGCTCGAGTTCGGACGGCTCGCCGCCATGTTGCGTAACCTGCGGGTTCGCCTGTGTCCCGAGCGCTACCCGATCAGCGTCCAGACCAACGGTACTCTTCTCAACCCGCGGACATTGGATCTGTTCGCCGAGACCCAAACTACCGTATCCGTAAGCATAGACGGCCCCAAGGAGGTAAACGACCTCGGAAGACTTGATCATCGCGGCAGGAGCACTTTTGCCATGACGTTACGCGGCATTCATCGCCTTTTAGATCACCCCGCCTGCAACACCCTGTTTTCCGGCACTCTCTCTGTCATACAGCCGAACGTTAGCCCTGCGTCCGTATACGGGTTTCTCAGAAGACTGCGCACTCCGAGCATGGATTTCCTTCTGCAGGACGGGAATCATGATCGGCTACCGCCGGGAAAGAAAAATTTCGAAAGCACCGAATATGGGCAGTGGTTAATCAAGTTGATTGATCTTTATCTGGCCGATCCCGCACCGGTCCCCGTTCGTATCATCGACGACACCATCAAGCTATGCCTTGGGGGCTCAAGCCAAAAAGAGGGTCGAGGGAAGGATGCCTATGGTATCCTCACGATCGAGACCGACGGCGAAATCCGTAAGAACGACACGCTCCGGACATCTTTCGATGGCGCGGACATATTCAGCGGGCGGTGGAACGTTACAAGCACGGATCTTGCATCGGTCCTTTCGTCGCAAGAGTACATCGACAGTGCTGACATGCAGATACCGACATGCGACGGATGTCGACGATGCCAACTGCTTGATGTCTGCGGAGGCGGAATGCCGCTCTATCGCTGGAGTGCCGAGCGCAGCTACGACAATCCATCGGTCTACTGCCATGACCATGCGGTCTTCATTCGTCATGTTATTGATCGGTTACATGGATTTGGGCTGAAAGGGTTTACTGAACATGCCAATGATTCACCTAATCGGAGCTTCCGGGCAAGGCCAGTGATCGATCGCCCTGTAGTGAGTTGGATCCGGTCAGAGGCTGATTGTCAGTCGGAAGTTCAGCCTAATGTTTCCTGAAGTCCATTCAGTTGAATACCAGACACTACCTTTCGACCACTTCGTGGCAAGCGTAACGAATCCCGATTCCTGCGGTGCATGGCTGGAGTGGTTGGAGAAGGACGCTCCTTGGGAACTCACAGTCACCGACTTTTATGAGCAATATGAGTTCAGCCTGCTTCACGTGCGCCTCCCCCCGGTGGTCGGACTCCTCGCATGCCGGGAAACGCTGGAATCGCTTCGGTCCCGGATGTTCCATCATTTCGGTATACTATTGTCAGAGAGGGTGGATGTGACAGCGCACAAACTATTGACGAATCAAACCATACGAATTCACAACGACTACATTCCCGGCGCCGAAAGCCATCGGTTGCTATTGCAGCTCAATCGGGAGTGGCATCCGCAATTTGGTGGTCTCTTGATGCTCTTCAAAGGATCTTCTCCAGAAACTATAAGCAAGATCGTCGAGCCAAGACATGGATCCGTTCAGGCTTTTGCCATTTCCCCTCGATCCTACCACGCTGTCAGTACTGTCCACGGCGGGGAACGATTTACCGTTGTCTATTCCTTCTATCCCGACAACCGTTAGAGAGCTCTAAATCTTTGTCGGCCATCCAGTCATTCTTGAATTTGACTGCTTGCAGCGATTCCTGACTTCCGAGGAACGCCAATTTGCACTCTCCCGTTGTCGCAGAATCGCTAATGAGGTAAAGTAGGCGTACTCCCAAGGTGAACTAAGGACTTGAGCGGCATTGGCCGGCGTTTGGCACGTCGATTCTGTCGATACCTCCTTCAAAAACCTGAAAGGTAGTCAGCCACCATGGCGCTGAAAGGGGCCTCTGGAGTAATCGCTCGCTCCAGCTGTGCCGTTGCTGACACCGCTAGCTCCTCAAGCTCTTGTATCCCTTTGGCCTCCCAAATTCTGACTATTTTACTCAGTGTTTTTATCTCTTTGAGGCGAGTCAGTCTTTCTTCGATCAGTGCTTCCCGATTTAGACCCAACACTTCAATTGTTGTCTCACCAAACACTGTTGAACCTACCGCCCGTTCTTGCCGAAACGTGATGTGCAGTCTCGGGTCCTCATCTCCGCCTGGATCAAGTAGAAGGGGATCCTCTTGCCCTACATCTCCATGATGGGACATTACCCGCTTTGCGGGATCTTTTAGCGGAAAGAGGTTTCTTTTTTGGCTTCTATTGCATATCTGACAGCAAAAGTAAAGGTTTTCCCAGGTATATGCCAACCAATAGTATCCAGGCCTCTCCAATGCTGACGCTTTGTCCTGCTTTACCGCTGCCTTCGGTCGGTAATGCTCAACATCTGCCGCTGCATTCGCCAAGAAGGTACCCTCACAGAAGCAGCATTTGCTGTGTTGAGTGCACATTAGCGCCTTTCTTATCGAATTATGGGCCCGTTTCAACTGTGAAGTGCACCAAGAGACATCACTTCACCTCACTCAAGGCT
>JAPORV010000446.1 GCA_026710055.1 Aestuariivita sp. | reverse complement strand
TGGTGCGGCTGGGACGTCTTATTCGTGAGAAGGAGCGAGAGCGTCTGAAGCGCCAGCAACGTCGTGCCGCTTAATCATCAATCCAAAAAAAACAGACTTCTGACAGGACAGGCGGAGTCCGTCTGCTGCGTCATTTTAGCGGAAATGTCGGCCTGATGAGGCCACCGGACATCGGGTAATTAGCAGTTGTGCGGTAAAATTCCCCAATAAATTTGATATTGCGATGAAAAATATTCATATTTTTCTCTTGGCAGTCGCCAGAAAAGGGGGGTTTTTTAACAGACACTAATTACCAAGTTGCTAATCTGGAAACAATTAATCAGCAAGTTCAAAAAGTAATAATATAACGTTTTTTACTTGCCAATCAAAATTCTATTAACTACCTAAACAATTCTTAATAGTATAACAGTATTAACAGTATGGAGAATTTAGAATGCGAATTGCAACATTTTTCTTTGTTTTTTTGGCAAACTCTGTTATTGCAGAGCCAATTAAAGTAATTACCGACATCCCCCCCGTCCAGTCACTTGTCGCAGCAGTAATGGAGGGGATTGGTACACCAGATTTAATTTTGCCACCCGGAGCCTCACCCCACGACTTTGCGCTACGTCCATCAATTGCGCAATCATTAGAGAACTCCGATATCGTATTTTGGATTGGGCCAGAGTTGACGCCACAATTGGAAGACCCAATTGAAAATTTAGCAACCAATGCTTTGTCACTATCTTTATTGACAGTTCCAAATACAGTTTTGTTGCCGTATCGTGATACCGCTCTCCTAGAGTCAGATTCCCACGATGAACATCACGATTCTCATCATGATGAGCACGGTGAGGAGCATCACGATGAACATGCAGATAAACATGAATCTCATAGCGTAGAACATGACGATCATCATAAAGAGCACGATGAAAATCATTCTACAGACCATGCGCATCACCACCACCATCATGATGGAAATGATGCACACGCTTGGTTAGATCTGAAAAACGGGCAAATTTGGCTAACTGCAATCGCAGAAGCTCTTGCAAATGCCGACCCTGAAAATACAGTAATCTATCATGAGAATGCAGAAAAAGCTAAACTTCGTTTAAACCAAATTGAAGTCAACATTGCCAATAAACTGAAGCAAAAAGAAGCTATTTCATTTGTTGTATATCACGATGCTTATCAATACTTTGAAAATCGCTTTGACCTATCATCGCGTGGCTCAATAGTCGTTTCCGATGTCGAATCTCCAAGTGCCGCGCGAGTCGCAAGAATTCGTGATATTATTCGAGAAGAAAAAATAGCCTGCGTTTTTTCAGAACCACAACTCAATCCTCAGTTAGTCAATGCTATTTTTGAATCAGAAAATGTTGTCGTTTCGCAAATTGATCCTATCGGCGCCTTCCTTGAACCAGGACCAACTCTTTATGAAAACCTACTTCTTGACTTAGCCAAAAACGTTGCACCTTGTATTGAGAAATAAGCAACTCAAGAATACCATTAAAGAATATTGCAAGCCCCTGATGCACCGCTACAGAATTGTCAGTCGTCAATGAAGAACAAAATAAATTGACCAAAGCTCATCGCAGATGATCTGGCATTGTCATTTCGACTGACAATTCAAACGCACTTTTTTATAAAAAAACCGACACTAAAAAATTGCATTAATTTAAGTCAAATCTCTTTTATTTGGTCTTTAGCTGTTAGGCCAAAAGGCTAAACAAACCCATTTACACCCAACCCTACATGCGTCAACTTCTGTAATCTCAAATACTTTTTTATCTATCCTATTTTGGGAAGTGGTAATAGGCCAATTTAATCATCCGGTTGTTGTACAACTAGATAATTCAAAAATAACTCTAATGTTTCGTGATCTGTCAGTCAGATTTGACGATACCATGCAAAAGTTCTTCAAACATCTACAATAAAATTCAGCAATTTCCGCTAGAATATTTTTTCTTTTATTTTCATATAGTTATACAATTTTAAAAATTATTTTCATAAAGTTTCTGTACCAAAATTGAGACTTTAATGTTATTTTTGGGACATTTTTTTCTAGTTTTCTCAAAGACTTAGAGTTTGAATGACACTCGTTACTATTCACCCGAGTTAGCGGGAATTGCTGGATAAAGTTATATCTTTCTTTTTCGCTTGATGGCCCGTATAGAAAAATCAATCAGAAGGAGAAAATAATGCGTACTGCTCAAATTACCCGCAAAACCAAAGAGACAGAAGTATCTGTAAATGTAAATTTAGACGGTACTGGTCAATTCAATAGTGGCACAGGAATCGGGTTTTTTGATCATATGCTAAATCAACTTGCAAATCACTCGCTGATTGATATTTCTCTTACGGTAAACGGCGATAGGCACATTGATGATCACCACACAGTAGAGGATACAGGAATAACACTGGGTTTAGCATTCAAACAAGCCCTTAAAAATAAAAAAGGAATTCGTCGTTATGGCACAAGCCTTTTGCCAATGGATGAAACATTAATCCGTGTAGCTGTAGACCTTTCCGGACGAGCAAAATTGTCATGGGCAGTTAATTTACCGACCTCAAAAATTGGAAACTTTGATACCGAGTTAATTCGTGAATTTTTCCAGGCGTTCTGCAACAATAGTAATATCACTCTTCACATTGATGCATTACGCGGTGTTAACAGTCATCATATTGCCGAAGCTTGCTTTAAGGCAACTGCACAGGCCTTAAGAGAGGCTATTGAGATTGATCCGCGACGAATCAACTTAGTTCCATCAACAAAGGGGAATTTGTAGTCATAAATGCTGACTGCGATTATCGACATACAAAGCGGAAACCTCCACTCAGCCGAAAAAGCATTCCAGCGGATGGCCCGTGAAGTCAATGGTGGCAACATTGTTGTAACAGCTAATCCAAAAATTATTCTGGGAGCTGATCGAATTGTATTGCCCGGCGATGGAGCCTTCCCAAATTGCGCTTTAACGCTTGAACAAAACGCAGAGCTTAGTCAGGCCATCAAATATTCAGTTGAGAAACGCACTTGTCCATTCTTGGGTATATGTGTCGGCATGCAATTAATGGCAAAGATCGGTTATGAATTTAGTGAGACTCAAGGTCTTGGCTGGATAGACGGCGAAGTGGTCAAAATTTCTCCCTCTAATTGTACCTCAAGAAAAGTACCTCATATGGGTTGGAATGATCTGATCATTGATCATAAACACCCTGTGCTTACTGGCATAGGAACAGGTAATCATGCCTATTTTGTCCACTCCTATCATATGGTCACAAATGTGCCAATACAAAGACTTGCACATGTTAACTACGGCGGAGAAATTACAGCAATTGTTGCTCGCGATAATATTATCGGCACACAATTTCATCCAGAAAAAAGTCAAATTACAGGGCTAAAACTTATTGCCAATTTCCTAAAATGGACACCTTGATTGGAATGCGTTAGTAAGTCATTGTGTTAGGTTATCTGCAATTGAGACTTATCTTTTGTCTACCCACGTTTACTCGAAATATCACTTAATGGTTTCACGGATCCTAAACTATCCTTGATTCCGAATTAAATAATTTTTGTGAATTTTATGCGCTGGCTATCAAATGAAATTGATCTGAAGGCAGTGATTTTTCAGTCAAGACACTGTAATATTGATTTTGTCATAATTTGCCTAAATAAAAAAGATTACTCGCTCGCCGTCCCAGACGAAGATTGATGCTGTTGCAGTAATGCCAGCTAATTTTTTCATTCAGTTATTTCGATTGCTTACAAAATCCATGAAAAAATTTCGTGGATTTTTTACTCGAATGCGTTAAAATACGCCAATATAATAAAAGTCAAATTTAAAAAATGCGATTATAATCCGACAGCGGACTTTCGCCTTCAGCATACACTAATATCTAAAATTATTACGAATCAATCACAACGGGTGTGGTTCTCATATGGTATGGGGCGAGTTTTGTAAACCATTGATATGACAAGATAATTATTTGTCGAATTTTGCTCATCACGCAAGATTCACCTGATTTTGCGAAATATCGTCCGATCGATATACATTTTTCCCTATCTGACTTTTTTCGCCGCTGCTATTTGCTTTTGTTGACCCATCTTTAACAAAATTTTCGAAAAATTCATCAAATTTCATTGTTTTTGCGATTTACCGGAATATTTTTTCCTTTAATTTCAATAAGTTATAATAAAGCAATTTTTGAAAACTCGTTGTAGTGACCTACGATTCCGTTAACTTATTGAAATATAGAGATAAGTTTGAAGTTTGTAGTGCCATACAGTTTTCTAAATATTTGTTTTTAAAAGATCTTTTTTGCAAAATGTTAAAGATGGGTTGAGTTCGGCATGACTCCACGGGCTCACTGTTCACCCGAACCGGAAGGTCATGGCGGTCGCTGAGGGTGTGGTTCTCATATGGTGTGGAAGCACTCTACCACATTCCCAACAAAAGCAAATAGCAGCGGCGAAAAAGGTCAGATAGGGAAAAATGTAGATCGATCGGACGACGTTTCGCAAAATCAGGTGAATCTTGCGTGACGAGCAAAATTCGACAAACAATTATCGTGTTATATCAATGGTTTACAAAATTCGCCCCACATCATATGAGAACCATACCCGGCATGATTATCATCGAGTGCTTCTTTCTTGTCTCCCATTGAAGACAGTTGTTTTGAAAATAAGGGAGCACTCTACCACATTCCCAACAAAAGCAAATAGCAGCGGCGAAAAAGGCCA
>JAPORV010000010.1 GCA_026710055.1 Aestuariivita sp. | reverse complement strand
GGGGCGCGTGACCCCTGAAGTCAACGCGTGACAGATGTTTGAGGAGTCAGAGATGACGGTGTTATGGGATGATGCGGGTGATAGGGGGGTTCTACTTGCTCTGCCAGAAAACGCCTGATACTCTGTCTGAGATTGCTGATGTATCTTTGGGTGAGGCGGTGTTACTGATTGCACGACTGGGAGGGTATCTTAACCGCAAGAATGAAGCCCCACCTGGTCATCAAGTGGTGTGGAACGGGTATTTTCGGTTGAGCATGGGGGCTCAAACGCTGGAGCGGTCGATTCGTCAGGGTGACCTGAGTGCATAAAAAAAGTGACTTGTTATGTAAAAAAAATGATCAATGGGCAGTGTGCACCCACTAGTGATTTTTTGATCAAAATTTTTTAAGGAATTCGGAATTAAAATAAAAGTATCTAAGTTCACGCTAGGTTTAGTAAATCTCTAATGTGGGCGAAAGAAAAAAGGGACTTCTGATGAAAATGCAGGATAGCTGTGAAATTAAAGCCTCGCGTGAAGTGGTGTTTCAAGCACTTCTAGACCCAGAAGTTTTGAAAGACTGTATTTCTGGAGCGGATATGATTACGGGCAACGTTTCGGAGGGGTATGAAGCGGTTGTTACGCAAAAAGTTGGTCCTGTGAAAGCGACGTTTAAAGGCCAAGTGGAAATGTCAGATATTGTTGAGAATGAAAGGATTACCATCTCAGGTTCTGGTAAGGGGGGCGTCGCCGGTTTTGCTAAAGGTGGTGCTACGGTCGAAATTGAATTATTGGAACCGGAACTCACCAAACTGACCTACGAGGTTGAAGCTAAGGTTGGCGGTAAACTTGCACAGCTCGGAAGTCGGATTATCGATGGGTTCGCAAAGAAAATGGCAGATCAGTTCTTTGCTCGTTTACAAGAGTGTCTTGAAGAGAGTGAAGATGATGATTCAAGCGAAGATAATGAACAACAAGTTGATAGTAAAAAAAGAGGCTGGTTCAAACGGTTAGTATCCAAAGCAAATTAAAAAACTCAATTTATTTAAAGTTTGCTTGTACCTATGTCCATTCTTGGCGGTTGCTAATAATGATAATCTTCTCATGACGGTCATTGTCGATATTCAAAATCTTCGGAAGTCCTATGCGGACGGATTTGAAGCACTGAAGGGTGTGACACTTCAAATTAACAAGGGTGAAATTTTTGCACTACTTGGGCCGAATGGTGCGGGAAAAACGACGTTGATCTCGGTAATCTGCGGTATTTCAAATTTAACTTCAGGTACTGTGACAGTTGACGGATTTGACATCATTAGAGATTTTCGTGCTGCTCGATCAATTATTGGACTTGTACCACAAGATGTCACACTTGAGCCTTTTGGTCGTGTAAAAAATACTGTTCGATTTTCCCGAGGGTTATTCGGCCAAACTGCGAATGAAGCGCATGTAGAGATTATCTTACGAAAGTTATCGCTTTGGGATAAGCGAGATAATCAATGCAATCAGCTCTCTGGTGGAATGAAGCGGCGAACCTTGATTGCGAAGGCACTTAGTCATGAACCTAAAGTGCTGTTCCTGGATGAACCTACCGCCGGAGTGGATGTCGAATTGCGCCGTGACATGTGGCAAACTGTTGCAGAACTCAAAGCTACTGGTGTTACCATTATCTTAACGACACATTACATTGAAGAGGCTGAAGCGATGGCCGACCGGGTTGGTGTAATTGCTCAAGGTAAAATGCTATTAGTGGAAGAAAAACACAAATTAATGCAGCAGTTAGGTCAGAAGCAGGTTGAAATCCAGCTCGATCAACAAATTACCAGGATTCCAGACGGTCTTTCAGACTATAGTTTAGAACT
Organism: Aestuariivita sp.; assembly: GCA_026710055.1. Taxonomy (GTDB): domain Bacteria; phylum Pseudomonadota; class Alphaproteobacteria; order Rhodobacterales; family Rhodobacteraceae; genus JAPORY01. Next base: position 2,915 of record JAPORV010000010.1, on the reverse strand, counting down.
TGGAATGGATGGTTACACGTTGGTTTATACTTATGACTCGCGCGGGCATCGTACTGGAATTACGAAATTACTGAATGATGTGGCATCTAGCGGATTGGTTTTGCGTGACTTAAAAACACGCCAATCCAGTCTAGAGGATATATTTGTTGGGCTTGTTGAAAAGGCAGAGCAGCGGGGAAATGTATGAATAAGATTGCCATTGGTACGATTTACCGCTCTGAAATTCTAAGGTTCTTGCGAACGCTGACGCAGAGTTTTTTGTCACCAGTTCTTTCTGCCATGCTTTATTTCATTGTTTTTGGGGCGGCTATTGGACCTAGGGTACAAGAGATTGGTGGTGTAAGTTACGGTCAGTTCATCGTGCCAGGTATCATTATGCTTACTGTCATGACACAGTCTATTTCAAATGCAGCATTTGGCATTTTCTTTCCAAAATTTACGCGCACAACATATGAGCTACTTTCAGCACCTGTAGATTTCTTTGAAATAATGTGTGGTTATGTTGGTGCAGCGGCTACTAAGTCGTTGAGTATTGGTTTGGTTATTTTGGTTGCGGCAAATTTTTTTGTTGATCTTCAGATAGAATATCCAATTATCATGGTTTTGTTGTTGGTATTGACATGTATTTGTTTTGCTTTGTTTGGATTTATTATTGGCATCTGGGCCAATAATTTTGAGCAACTTCAAGTTATTCCTTTGATGCTGGTCACACCGTTGGTATTTCTTGGTGGCTCTTTTTATTCCCTCAAAGACTTACCGCCTGTTTGGCAAACAATTACTTTATTTAATCCTGTTTCTTACTTGATTTCTGGCTTTAGGTGGACGTTTTTTGGGCAAGCTGATGTGCCTGTTGTTTATAGTTTATTGGCACTTGGGATATTCTCGTTAGGATGTATTATCATGATATGGTGGATATTTCGCACAGGATGGAGACTGCGAACATAAGAGGATTTTATTGATTTTGCAGAACCGGTCTCTATTGAGTGAATAGGATGATGTCAGTGAGCTTTTTGTTGTTCAGAATTGATAAAAAATTAATAATATTTTTGACATTCCAAAATGATCATATTGATATCTTGTGATGTTTTTATTTCATCGACGTGGCAATATGAAGTTTCCTTTAATAGACATTTGATCTGTGAAGTTCTTAAATTGGCGATTTGTGAGAATTTGCCCATGCTGTCTTTATTTGATTAAATTATCCAAACATTTTAATATAAGGCGGAATAATTTCAAAAAAGGATTTTAAAGAATTAAGTCGAATTACCGAATTTTCAGGTATCTTTTTCGGCTATTTTTCGAAATGCAAAAAAATTAAAGCCGTAACTGATTGTTAAACTTGTGAGAAATAGAGTGAAGTGTCAACGATGGGTACGGCAACCGTCAAGGTGATGTCATCTTATCGTTGGTGGGGGCTGCTCGCACTGGTGTGCTTTCTCGTAAGATATCAAGCGGGATATCCTCATACTAAAAGAGATGTCTTCAGCGCTCTTCATCTGTACGAGTTTTTCATGTGCCCACGCCCGTGCATCAGCCGTAGAATCAACGCCATCTTTTTCCATACTGAGAAGATCACCGTAATAGAGTTTGAAAGTGCCCCGTGCAGGCAGAGAATTGGTCGGCGCCAACATCCCCTCCTTAATCAAATACCATCGAAACGACGGAATCGGGCTGAAGAGCCGATCTGGAGCGTATTCTTGAAGGGCACCTTGATGAGAATCATTTCTTCGTAAATGTACGTGGGCAAATCCTCAAACGTGATATCTTTAATATTTGTCAGGAGAATTTTATACATATCCTTTGTTAGGTATCCATCGATTCGGTAAATAATGTCTACGGGCTCTCCCCTCTTTGATGGTCTTCCATCACCGCGCCGACGAGAGGTTTTAAACGCGGTAATACCTTACTTTGCTGATATTGGTAATAGACCAATCGACTAAGCACTGCATCGTTTGCAACTTGCTGCCACTCAACATCGGCCACTGTGCCTTTGGCCGCAAGAATTCTTTGTCCAGCGCTTGCAACATAAAATGCAGATGCCGTGGCCAACCTTCGGTGGGTTCGACAAGCGCTTGCAACTCGGGTTCATATCCTTTCACATCGACTTCGAACTTCTTGCAAAAATCGTTCAACAACTCATTGCGCTCGGTGAGGTTCAAGCTATAGAAGTTATGCGTAGTGACACCGTGCGTGATTCCAATATTTTCTATACGATCTTTTGTTTGGGATAATCCCGCGAGCACGAGAGTTAATGGGAGCCCAGATGAGGTATCATGAATCGATTGGAGAAATTGTGGGGTGACATCGTCTGACAAAAGTTGTGCTTCATTTATTGCGACAATCACTGGGGCTTTCCATTTTTCAAGAGGAAAAACATCCAGAAGATCATGAAGAATCTTTGTTAGCGTTAGGTCTTTTTGTACCCACTCAAGCTCGCCAGTCACATCCACAATCTGGGACAAATTTAATCCCAAGCTGATACGTTTTGGAAGAGTACGCCATTTTAGTTGATAATCCGCCCACTGCGCCAATCAGTTGGATGACTTTTGACAAATCATAGTCGACTTCTTGGCTTGAAATAATCAGCACCCGTGACACGGATTTAGCATCCAACGTCGCACATTCTTCTTGCAGCTTCGTGAGAACGGAACTTTTTCCCGCGCCGGGAGCCCTTGAATGATTTGCGTCATCTTTTGGAATCCCGCACAACATCACGTGCGGGGTGGTGTGACGGGTGTGGTTCTCATATGGTGTGGGACGAATTTTGTAAACCATTGATATGACACGATAATTGTTTGTCGAATTTTGCTCATCACGCAAGATTCGCCTGATTTTGCGAAAATTCGTCCGATCGATCTATATTTTTCCCTATCCGGCCTTTTTCGCCGCTGCTATCTGCTTTTGTTGGGAATGTG
>JAPORV010000415.1 GCA_026710055.1 Aestuariivita sp. | reverse complement strand
GTCGCGCTGCTTAATCATCAATTCAAAAAAAACAGTCTTCTGACCGGACAGGCGGAGTCCGTCTGCTACGTCATTTTAGCGGAAATGTCGGCCTGATGAGGCCACCGGACATCGGGTAATCGGCAATTATGCGGTAAAATTCCCCAATAAATTTGATATTGCGATGAAAAAAATTCACATTCGTCTCGGGCGGGCGTCAAAAAAGGGGGGTTTTTTAACAGACACTATATAGACATCATGTTGCCAGCATAACAATTTATGCATTTTCTGCAAGAAATTCTAAAGTGCCATATCATCCCTATGAATTAAAGTCGCATGGCTTGGATAGCCGAGAATTTCTTCCATCTCATCAGATCTACATCCTTTAATTGCTAATGTTTCACTTGAGTTATATCGAATAAGTCCCTTACCTAATGCGAATTTTCTCGAATCTAATATAGAAACTGGATCACCGCGTTCAAAAGCACCGGTAACGCCGCGCACGCCTGCCGCGAGCAATGATTTACCCGTTTTTAATGCTTGGGCAGCACCACCATCAATAAGTACAGAACCCGCTGGCTTCATCGCTGCAATCCATCGTTTTCGAGCAACTTGAGGATCAAGTTGTGGTAAAAACCATGTAGATTTTCCATTTTTATCTAATTTTTTCAAAGGGTTGTTATGTGTACCTAATGTAATTACCATCGCACATCCAGCCGAGACTGCGGTCTTTGCCGCTAAAATTTTTGTTTTCATTCCACCTTTAGAAAGAGATGATGAAGTATCACCTGCCATCTTCTCAACCTGTTCGGTGATTTCTCTAATCTGTTTTAAGTGTTTTGCATTTGGGTTTACTGTTGGGTCCGAAGAGTACAGGCCATCAACATCCGAGAGTAAAATGAGGCGATCCGCACCTACAGTTACGGCAACTTGAGCCGCCAAACGATCATTATCACCGTAACGAATTTCATCGGTTGCTATTGTATCATTTTCATTAACGATTGGAATAACACCCAACGAAAGAAGCGTTTTCATGGTTGCTCTAGAATTGAGATATCGACGTCTATTATGACTATCTTCGAGTGTAACAAGAACTTGAGCTGTTGAGATATTGTGAGGTGCAAATGCTTCTTCATACGCGCGTGCCAAACGAATTTGACCCACCGCAGCCGCTGCTTGTGATTGTTCAAGAGAAAGATTCCCAGGCGTGAAGTTTAATGCACGGCATCCAAGTACGATCGCCCCTGATGAGACAATGACGACACTAGATCCACACGATTTTAGGTTCGCAACATCGTCTGAAAGAGATTGAAGCCAATCCCGTCTTAGTTTGCCTGAACAGCTATCAACAAGTAGAGCGGAGCCAATTTTTACAGTTATACATGCCGCACCAGTTAAGGATGCCATGGTTCAACTACTTTTTCTTGTAGAATTCTGTTTTTCTTTTTTTCAATTTCTAATTTTAAAGCGCACATTACGGATTGGATACCTTGACCGGATACACCAGACAACAAATAAACTTGTTTATTTGAAACTTTTTCTAACTCTTGCTGTGTTTTACTACACTCTTTGCTGGTCATTAAATCAATTTTATTTATTGCAACCAAAAACGGTTTTTTGGCCAATTTGCGACTATATGCAGATAATTCACTCAACACAGTTTTATAATCTTCTACGATAGTAGTTGACGTTCCATCCAGTAAGTGGAGTAAAACTGCGCACCGTTCAACATGACCAAGAAATCGATCTCCAATACCTTGGCCTTGATGGGCGCCTGCAATCAGTCCTGGAATATCAGCCAACACGAACTCTGAATCCTGTACTTGAATAACACCAAGATTGGGATGAAGTGTTGTAAATGGGTATGATGCAACTTTTGGGAGTGCATTAGTAATTGCTGCCAATAACGTTGATTTACCTGCATTTGGCAAGCCAATAATCCCAGAATCTGCTATTAACTTCAATCTTAACCAAATTGTCCGTTCAATTCCTGATTGGCCAGGGTTTGAGTGACGTGGAGATTGATTTCTTGAAGTTTTGAAATGGAGATTACCAAAACCGCCATTTCCGCCTTTCAGGATTTCGACTTCGTCATTAACTGATACAAGGTCAGCGATAAGTGTTTCTTGATCTTCTGCCAGAATTTCTGTACCAACGGGAACCCGTAAAATAATATCATCGCCTCTTCTGCCGGTTTTTTGCTTACCCCTACCAGGCTGTCCATTTTTTGCAAAATAATGTTGCTGATAACGAAAATCGATCAACGTATTTAATCCGCTAACGGCAGTTACACGAACTGAACCTCCTTTACCGCCGTTACCACCATCTGGCCCGCCGAACTCAATATATTTTTCACGACGAAAGCTTACACATCCTGCCCCACCGTTTCCAGAGCGTACATATATTTTTGCAAAATCTAGAAATTTCATTCTTTGTCAGAGAATTGTTTTGTTAGATTAATCATACAAATTAAAAGTAATCAACAAACATTACTCAAATTATAAAATACATAAAATTCTACTTTGAATATATTGATTATAAAAACTTTTATTGATAACGTTCACATTCAAAAGGATGTTTAATGCATCTTTAAAAATAATAACGTCTGACTAAAAAAAACCTTTTGTCAAACTAACGAAAATACAGCATAATCAAGCAGAATACTCAAAATATAACGTGTCAAGATTTACTTGGATTGTGTATTTTACATCTAATTTGCTGAGTTAATCGGATTAAGTCTTTGTTGATGAAAAAGATTCAATACAGTGATATAGACTTCAACATTAGATAACGAAGGTGCGGGCTCTGAATTTTAAGTTGCTTATTCAATAACGGGTGTGACTACTCGCCCCTTGGATTAACTCAATTTTTTCTACGATATAGTGGATGAATTTTCTTACTACTTTAATATTATTTAGGTGTAATGCCCTCAATCCTGCCTGATAACTTTTGACACGGATCTAATTATCATTTTTTTCATAAAGAACACTACGAAAATCCTTTTTACTAATGGGTCAAGTACTTATACCAATTGAACTAATTAATTTACCACAAAAATATCAGAGGCTATAAGCGTTCGGTCAAGTGGTAAACATTTCATAATAAAATAATTATTTCAAATCCATAGCTGAATAGTAGATAATTTTTTTACATTATTTGAGCATCTATTTCTTGATGAATACACCAAAATTGGAATTGTAAATTTCAAACAAACGAGTGGCTTTTGTATTATCTCAATATTGGTAAGAATAACGTATTGTAAGTTATCATCGCGTAAGCGAATACTTACCTTTTATTTTATTATTTAAGGCTTTTAAGAAACTGATATTACTATTTTTTGGGTGCATCTCACGGACTTTAGTTCCAAGGTCAGAACATCTAAAGCTAACAAATTTAATCAATTATCTCAGATACAGTCATTCGGCAGCAATAACATCTGGCAACACTGAAATAAAAGTCCTGCCCTTGAACCCTTTATGAAACTTAATTTTTCCTATCTCTTTGGCAAAAATTGTATGATCTTTACCCATACCCACACCAATTCCTGGCCAAAACTTTGTCCCACGTTGCCGAACGATAATGTTTCCACTATTTACTGCTTGTCCACCATACATTTTTACACCGAGTCGCCGCCCGATCGAATCGCGACCATTTCTAGATGAACCACCTGCTTTTTTATGTGCCATAATTTCCCTTTCGAAGCTAACGGTTTAGGTCACCAATCTCCAAATGACTTAAACAGACTTAACTTTTGTATTGTTTGCGACTTTTTTCAGTATATCAGTAATTCGTATAACGGTTAAGTTCTGTCGATGCCCTTTAGTGCGTTTTGACGAGTGTTTACGTCGCCGTCGAACAAAATGGATAATTTTTTTATTCTTAACCTGATCAATAACTTCGGCATGAACGCCTGCGCCTTTAATCGATGGCTTTCCAAATGTTGGTTTATTTCCACCAATCATCAAAACATCGTTGAACTGAATGACTTCACCTGGTTCAGCATTTAGTTTTTCGACTCGCAAAACATCTCCCGAGCGCACACGATATTGTTTGCCTCCTGTTTTAATCACTGCAAACATCTTTATTTCCTTCAATTCGATTTTTTTAGCTGCTGAAATTTGACAATTTTATGATAGCCGCAAAACTTCTTTACTAAAGAGTCTGAGTATTCGCAAGTTTCTTTATCTTTTAAAAGTAAGCATATTGCAACAGAAGTGACATATGTTAACAAATTACTAAATAAAAATATAGTTTTCTTTCCTTTAATTACTATGCTACTTATTCATTTTTGTTCACATTAAAGTACTTGCAACGGAGAGGTGCCGGAGTGGTCGAACGGGGCGGTCTCGAAAACCGTTGTCCCTTAACGAGGGACCCAGGGTTCGAATCCCTGTCTCTCCGCCATAAAAATAAGCATGATTTTCTTTTGTTATTGGTCATTTTCAACCGATCCTCTATCAAAAGCAGATATTCAGCAGCATTTTTGAGGTCGTAGAATTCTTTTCGTTTCAAAATTTATTGAAGAGATGCCGATGGCGTTTAGTACGAAAAAACATACCCACCGGTTGCAGATCAAGTGCGGCGATAAAGCGCTGGTGCTTTTATTCAAAGGACCGGGTTACGTGCTCAGCGCAGGGTGTGGTTCTCATATGGTGTGGAAGCACTCTACCACATTCCCAACAAAAGCAAATAGCAGCGGCGAAAAAGGTCAGATAGGGAAAAATGTAGATCGATCGGACGACGTTTCGCAAAATCAGGTGAATCTTGCGTGA
>JAPORV010000391.1 GCA_026710055.1 Aestuariivita sp. | reverse complement strand
GGACAGCTATGGCGGTCGTCATCTCCGGGTTCGGGGTGCGGCGAAGGTTGCGTGTTATTTATTTTTCGGTATTTTCGCCCTGACTGTTGATCAGTTACTCAGACTGCGCACCTGACAGCACCGTTTATTCTGTCTTTAGCGTCGGGGCACATGCCGTCGACGGGTTCCGCTTGCGCGGATGTTCGCATTTTGCCCGATATGGTGATGACGTGAGCTAATTTTGTCGAATAAATCGGCTTCAGGGGACTTGTATTCATTGAGCGGTTGTTTGTCCTTATCGAACCTCTTCTTCCGCCATCACGATCGAAATCCGCCACTGACTTTTGCAAATGGCGCTACAACTAATAACTTACCAATGCCCGGTTACCATTCGCGCAAATAAAGTGAATCTCTTTAGGGCAAAACCCCGACATAATCGCCCGTCCATCACGGATTTAGGGTCAAGAATAACCTGACGCAGAACCATACCACTCTCCCAAGCCGCAAATAGTGCTGGTGTGACAGACTTTGGTACCTGATCGCGAAATGCCCTTGCCCGCGATAAACGATCAAAGCCTATCTGCGCCAACTCTTGAATGTACTCTGGACTGTCGGAAATCAAAGGTGACCGACCACGGGAAACTAATTCTGGAACAGCACGAAAGAAATTCGCGAGTCCTTGCGCATATCCAAGATCACGAATAATCACTTCATCCGCACTACCAAGACAGCAAGACGCTGCCCAAATCAATGTCCCAGATGTCTGATCCAAAAAAGTATCAAAAGCTAATTGACTTAAAAAAGGCTTTGAATAAATCTCCCATCGTCGTGCAGCTACCAGACTATCTAATTCACTTGCAATCACTGGCGAAATAACTGCAGCTAGTGGCGTTGCCACTTCATGCTTTCGTACTGGCTGACCCTGCGCGATATCCTTCAATATATCACGCCACCATTGGAGGCGCATTTCAGCAATCGCAGCTTCGTTAGTCACCCACGGTGCCCGAGCGACTTCCAAATTAAATGCATATAATGGAAATAAAGTGGATCGAACGACCATTGGTGCCGCAAATGTTGCCAAAAACCTTGCTGGATCGCCACATTTAACGCGTAAAATACAAGCAGAGAGAGTCATTTACTCCCTGCCATAACTTCTTTCATTCCGAGAAAAATTATAATGTAACATTATCATGTACCAGTTTCCACCGAATGGCATCTAATAATGCTTCAAATGAAGCGTCAACGATATTTGCAGAAACCCCAACAGTTGACCAGCGCCGCCCCTGCGAATCTTCGCTGTCAATTATGACCCGAGTGATGGCTTCAGTGCCACCTTGCGTAATGCGAACTTTATAGTCAACTAACCGCATGTCATTTATATTCTCAGAATAACGTCCAAGATCCTTCGCCAACGCCTTAGCAAGCGCGTTTACTGGACCGCGATCACTTCCCAGTTCATCGACCGATTCGCTCACTGATAACTTTCTTTCGCCATCCACTTCCACAACAACGACAGCCTCACTCAGTGTGATTTCATGATTGAAGTTATTTTCACGTCTTTCAACAGTCACTTTGTAGCGTTTTACGTTGAAGAAGTCCGGCATCTGACCGAGTTCCTTTCGCGCAAACAGCTCAAATGAACCCTGCGCAATGTCATAAGTATATCCCTCAGATTCACGCTCCTTGACCAAAGCAAGGATACGACTCAAAGAATGATCATCTTGTTCTACTTGTAAGCCAGCTTCGGAAAGGCGTTTTCGAAGGGTTGATCGACCGGCTTGATTGGACATTAAAATAAAGCGGCTATTTCCTACTGTAATAGGATCAATATGCTCATAGGTTGTCGGATTTTTCACTATCGCACTTACATGCAATCCTGCTTTATGTGCAAAAGCCGACGATCCAACATAAGGTGCCTGCTTTAACGGAACACGATTCAGAATATCATCAAGCAAACGACTTATACGAGTCAATCCTTCTAGTGCCTCATCATTAATCCTAGTCTCAAAACGATTTCTGTAAGTTCCCTTTAATAAAATTGCCGGAATCAAAGAAGTGAGGTTCGCATTTCCGCAACGCTCACCAAGACCATTCAAGGTCCCTTGAATATGCCTTGCACCCGCCTCAACCGCGGCTAGAGTTCCAGCAACAGCGGTCTCCGTATCATTATGAGCATGAATACCAAGATGACTTCCTGGAATGGCCACTCTCGCTACTTGCGCCACAGTTTTGTAGATTTCATCAGGTAACGTGCCACCGTTGGTATCGCAAAGCACAACCCAGCGAGCGCCAGCATCTAAAGCAGCCTTCAAACACATCAGCGCGTACTCTGGATCAGCATTATATCCATCAAAAAAATGCTCGGCATCAAAAATCGCTTCACGACCATTAGCAACCAGATGAGCTATCGACGCCTTGATGTTTTCAATATTTTCATCTTTGCTAATACCGAGTGCCTGTGTCACATGAAACACATGCGTTTTTCCGACTAAACTCACAGCTTCCGTTCCAGAATTAATTACCGCCGCGAGCACACTATCATTCTCGGCAGAATAACCAGTACGTTTTGTCATTCCAAAAGCGGTTAGCTTTGAACGCATTTCAGGTGCATTATCAAAAAACTCGCTATCAATAGGATTCGCACCAGGCCAACCACCCTCAACATAATCTACACCTAGACTATCGAGTGCCTCAGCAATTTCAACTTTCTCATTAGTTGAAAATTGTACACCTTGGGTTTGTTGACCGTCCCGTAAAGTCGTATCAAAAATAAACAATAGGTCTTTCGCCATTTTTATCTACTCCAACTAGGAACTTTGACCCATCAACAAAGAAAAAAGACAGACTAACGCATATTGAAGTTGAATCAATTTCGGCGAATCATCTGCAACTAATTTCGCAAGATTAAAGCGCTGCCAGTCAAATTTCCCCACTGCCTTTGCCACATCAATCACTCCAACAATTCCCATTTCCCCGAATTTTCATGAGCGGGATTAATTGCCCATTTCACACCGTCCACTGTATCTAAAACCGCAACACCGACCGCCGACAACTTATGGCGAATTGCATCCGCACGTGCGTAATTTTTTTCTATTTTAGCGAGGTTACGTTGATTTATCCAAAATTCAATTCTTTCAACCAAAATCTCATCTATATCATTTGACTTTGGTGCATACCAATGACCAAGATTATCATGTAAAAGCCCAAGTAACATTGCTCCAGCTTTCAAGGAAGGCCCGTCTTGAACGGCTGCCAAACGATGAAGTTCTGCAACCGCACGTGAGGTATTTAAGTCGTCAGCAAGAGCATTTACGACATTTTCAGGCGGTCTACCCTCTTTAATGCCCGATGTAAGGTTTCGCCACTTTCGCAATGTCATCATTGCTTCATCAGCTTTTTTCTTCGTCCAATTCATTGGCTTACGGTAATGCGTTGAAAGCAAGACGAAACGAATCACCTCCCCTGGTACTGACTGATTTAATAAATCTCTAACGGTAAAAAAATTTCCGACTGACTTTGCCATTTTTTTACCATCAACTTGTAGCATTTCATTATGCAGCCAATAGCGTGCGAAATCGCCTTTTGGACAAAAACAACGGCTCTGTGCAATTTCATTTTCATGATGAGGAAATATAAGGTCAGAGCCGCCACCGTGGATATCAAATGTTTCTCCTAACAACGCATGGGACATTGCAGAACATTCAATGTGCCAGCCTGGACGTCCACGACCCCACGGACTTTCCCAACCCGGCTGATCATTATTAGAGGGTTTCCATAAGACAAAATCCATTGAATTTTGCTTAAAGGGTGCAACCTCAACGCGTGCACCAGCGATCATATCTTCGGTAGAACGACCTGAAAGAGATCCATAGTCTTGAAAACTCTCCACTGAAAATAGAACATGCTGCTTTGCAACATAAGCATGGCGACGTTTGATTAACTCTTCGATCATGGCCAACATTTCGGAAATATACTCTGTGGCACGTGGCTCAAAAAACTGTGGATCATTGCGGTAATCCACACCCAGAGCAGCCATATCTTCGTGAAACCAATTCAGAGTCTTCGATGTAAGTTCGTCAATCTCAATTCCCGCTTGAACAGCGCGATCAATAATTTTGTCATCAATGTCGGTAATATTTCGAACATAAGAAACATGACGGCTACCATAAACATACCTCAACAAGCGATACAAAACATCAAACACAACAACCGGCCGCGCATTCCCGATATGAGCACGGTCGTAAACTGTTGGACCGCATACATACATCCTGACATTACACGAATTAATCGGTGTAAAAAATTCCTTTTGTCTCGTCTTCGAATTCGTTAGTTTGATGGTATTCACGTGTCATACTCCCTTACCTCACCATTCTCGCGGGACCTGACTATTTAACTTAAATGAAAAAATGAAAAATCAGCCCGCCGAAGATGTCAGCGGATAATGCAAATCAAAATGATACAAACAAGATTATTCATTGTGACTTGTTACAGGCATCAAATGGGATTGACAATACCTAATCTTGAACCTCGCTGAGGAACATCCAATTAAATCGCAAGGCAAGTCGTGCATCTCTCTCATCAAGGGTGTGGTTCTTATATGTTGTGGGACGAATTTTGTAAACCATTGATATGACACGATCATCGTTTGTCGAATTTTGCTCATCACGCAAGATTCGCCCGATTTTACGAAAATTCGTCAGATCGATCTACATTTTTCCCTATCCGGCCTTTTTCGCCGCTGCTATTTGCTTTTGTTGGGAATGTGGTAGAGTGCTCCCATA
>JAPORV010000193.1 GCA_026710055.1 Aestuariivita sp. | reverse complement strand
AGCCTTGAGTGAGGTGAAGTGATGTCTCTTGGTGCACTTCACAGTTGAAACGGGCCCGTATTTAATTTCTCAAAGAATGAACAAATATCCAAAATAATGGCTCCAAACATCAACGAATGATTCAATTCATATATTCCATTCGCTTTTGAGTACATGAATTACCTCCCTGACACGTGAAATTCACATCCCACAAAATCAATGCTTCAATAATTAACTTGATTTCAGTAAATTTTTTCTAAGGTTACTTTGTCATGAATATAGCCAATACGCACAACAATGGGTCTAGACCCTGTGTACTGTATCCCTGAAGATCTCATAACTGTCATACTGATAAGGCACGTGATGTTCTTCATGCGCTTGAGACCGTTGTGAGATTACAAAACGTCATCCCGCTGTGATAATCCTGCCTATATGAGCAGGGAGTGGGCAAAAGCCGTAATACGAAAAACGGTGAACTTCCTATCCCCAGTTGGTAACCCCAAGAATGTAAAGGTCAACTTGTTTTAAAGTAAGACAAGAAACAAAAAATACCTTTAATCGTTGTGATCTGCCAAGGAATAAAGACCCAGATCATTTTATCACTCATCTTCATTAATGACCCATCAAGTATATAAAACAGCAAGATCATGACTTTTGTTATAAATTTTTTCTCATGATCGGGCAAAGTATTTGATGAATGCCCATCATGACGGTTTCTAATCAAAATGCTGGTTGAGTTGCGCGACGGCGTTGGATTACCACCAATCCGGCAAGTAGCAACAATGCTGGTATAAAAAATACCTCTTTCAGCTGTCGTTCATTCTCAATCTGAACTTTCTTAATGACGACCGGCATATCGCCAAAAAAATCATATTCATTTGCCAAGCGCTCGAAAAACGGAGTTCCAGGAAAAGGCTCATCCAATACTAGTGTTTCACCATCTATAAACATTGACAGGCGTTGGCCACTCAATGCGCCTTGAGCATCACCAGCGACAGCTGGTACCACAATGGTTGTAGGTCTAATTTCACCATTGTCAAAATCAGGTCCCGACACAACAATTCGTACATCTTCTCCTGTTTTCGCGCTTGCCATTAACTCCAGAGCGATTGAACCTTCTCCAGTTTTGTATTTCGCGCTAACTTGGTCAAGAAAAAAATCAGGTCGGAATAACATGAATGCAATTAACAGCAATACTACAGTTTCCCACAACTTATTTTTTGCAACAAAATAACCCTGTGTTGCTGCAGCAAAAAGTAGCATAGCGATTAATGAAATAAAAAAAACAAATATCGCCTTGGCAAAACCGACATCAATTAACAGTAAGTCTGTATTAAAGATAAATAAAAATGGAAGTAATGCGGTTCGAATATCGTAAGCAAAGCCTTGTACACCTGTCTTGATTGGATCACCACGACTTATCGCTGCCGCAGCATATGCGGCCAAACCCACTGGTGGCGTATCGTCAGCCAGAATACCGAAGTAAAAGACAAACATATGTACGGCAATCAGCGGAACAATAAGACCAGATTGCGCACCAACACTTACAATCACAGGTGCCATCAAAGAAGATACAACAATATAATTCGCCGTTGTTGGAAGACCCATGCCCAGAATCAAGGATAATATCGCCACCAAAATCAAAAGAAGCATTAGGTTACCACCAGAAACAACCTCAATGACCTGGCCAATGACTTGGTGTGCACCTGTTAGACTGACTGTACCAACAATAACGCCTGCTGCACCGGTAGCTACGCCGATACCAATCATATTACGTGCACCTAAAATCAGGCCGTCAAACAAGTCCCTCCAGACTTGCTTCGCAAACTGGAATGCGTTCTCACCCCTAAAAAAAGCCTTTAAGGGTTTGTGCGTTAGCGCAATGAAAATCAAAAATAAAGTTGCATAAAAGGCTGATAAAGCAGGCGATAAACGGTCGATATGCTCAGTCCTCACCATTAAATTCCAAACCAAAACAAAAATCGGAATGGCGAAATAGGCACCACCAAGCAACGTTGGAGTCAAGCGCGGTGCTTCGAGCGCACTAGTCTCATTATCCACCTCAATATCAGGAAATCGTGAAGATATCCAAACCAAAAAAATATATGCTATAATAATCATTCCGATAAGAACATACGTGCTGTTGTCCCCCATCATCGGGTTGAGTACGGCGGTCACTCCAATCAACAAAAAGGAGAATATACCAAGGAAAATGAAGCCTGAGAGAAACAATAATAAAATGATGGCCGGCCCAATGTGACGGCCAGCTTTAGTTAAGCCTTGCATGTTCATTTTTAATGCTTCAAGATGTACGATATAAAGAAGTGCAATATAGCTAATGACAGCTGGCAAGAACGCATGCTTAACCACATCAATATAAGGAATGTTAACATACTCCACCATTAGGAAAGCGGCCGCGCCCATAACAGGTGGGGTCAGTTGACCGTTAGTCGAGGATGCAACCTCAACTGCACCAGCCTTCTCAGCAGGAAAACCAATACGCTTCATTAATGGAATTGTGAAAGTTCCCGTTGTGACAGTGTTCGCAATTGAAGAACCTGAGATCATGCCCGTCATCATAGAGGCAAGAACAGAAGCCTTTGCTGGCCCACCTCTTAATGCACCTAAAAGAGCAATTGCAACTTTAATGAACCAATTCCCCCCGCCCGCACGATCAAGTATCGCACCAAACAGAACAAAAAGGAAAATCATACTGGTTGAAACCCCTAGCGCAACTCCAAAGACACCTTCGGTTTGCATCCAGTAGTGACCAAGTGCTTTTGAAAATGATGCACCACCATAGTTGGTAATATTTCTTGCCCATTCAGAATAACCACCAAAAAAAGCAAATAGAATAAAGCAACTTACGATGACGACCAGCGGCAAACCAAGTGACCGATAAACAGCGATCATTAATACCACCAAACCGATAGATGACATCCAAATGTCTGTCGTATTCCAAAGACCGGGTCGGTCGGCAATTTCAAAACGGAAAATTACCAAATATAAACAACATGAGAGACCAAGTATTAACAATAACCAATCATACCATGGTATCCGACTACGTGATGAAGATTTAAATAAAGGAAAAGCCAATGTGGCAAGCAGAATCGCAAAAGCCAAATGCAAAAACCGCGCTTGGGCAACGATATTTGCAAACATGCTTACACCTGTTGCTTGGGCTAAAATCCCAGGCAACTTTGATGCAATATAGAGTTGAAACAACGACCAAACAAGGCACGTGCCGATGATGAAATTAGTTTGCCACTTTGCCGATGGTGCACGAGCACCTGTATCTGCTCTTGCAACCATATCTTCGGCTGATGGTGGGTGTTGAGCTTGTTCGCTCATTCAAACTTTCTCAAAGATATAATTGATACAGGAAATAAGTGCTCGGACTGATCCGAGCACTTTAAATGATTTCAAATTAATTGATCAAACCGAGTTCTTTATAGGCTTTTTCGGCGCCTGGGTGAAGGGGTGCAGATAAACCATCACTGACCATTTGTGCTGGGTCAAGATTAGCAAACGCGGGATGCAAACCACGAAAATCATTGATATTTTCCATAACAGCCTTTGCAACAACATAAACAGCGTCGTCAGATACATCCGCAGACGTAACTAGCGTTGCACCAACACCAAATGTTGACGTATCAGTGTCTGTACCTTTGTACATACCGCCTGGAATTGTAGCAACACGATAAAAGGGATTGTCGACAACCAGTTTGTCGATCGGATCACCTGTTACAGA
Organism: Aestuariivita sp.; assembly: GCA_026710055.1. Lineage (GTDB taxonomy): Bacteria > Pseudomonadota > Alphaproteobacteria > Rhodobacterales > Rhodobacteraceae > JAPORY01. The sequence goes on along the minus strand of JAPORV010000193.1, from coordinate 1,073 downwards.
AATGAGTTTTGCATTACATGTCGTCGTTGCTTCTTTAATTGCCGCCGCAGGGTGACCAATGGTATATATCATAGCATCAATATTTCCATCGCAAAGCTGTTTGGCCATTTCAGAGCCTTTGTATTCTGTCGCCAATGCTAGATCATCTACTGAAATACCGAATGCGTCCATCACAACTTCCATTGTTGCACGCTGACCAGAACCTGGATTACCGATATTCACACGGTTGCCTTTTAAACCTTCAAAACTTTCAATACCGCTATCAGCTCGAACAATTAGTGTAAAGGGTTCTGGATGCACAGACATAACCGCCCGTAATTTTGGGAACGCTGCATCACCTTCAAATTTAGATGTACCATTTACAGCATGATATTGCCAATCGGATTGCGCCACCCCAAACTCTAATTCCCCTGCTTTGATCGTATTTATATTATAAACTGACCCGCCAGTAGATTCTACAGCACAACGGATACCATGCTCTTTACGATCTTTGTTGACCAAACGACAAATTGCACCCCCAGTAGGATAATAAACACCTGTGACACCACCAGTTCCAATTGAAATAAACTCTTGTGCCATTGACATGGATGCAGCAGTCATCATGCAAATAAATCCTGCTACCGCAATTCTCAATTTTGAGTACATTATTGTCTCCTAATTCAATTATTTTTTGTGTGCTTCGCATTTCTGGAGCACAAGTTTTTGTGTGACACTCTTCAGCTTTAAGGAAGAGCCTTCTTGCTTCATCAGCTGCGGCAATTCAAATGTATGAATTAGTCTTAGCAAGCCTCCACAAGCAACAACGGGGTCCTTCCGCCGATGGCTTGATTATTGCCACGAAATTCATTTACAACAAATAAGTAAAAGATGCAACTCCTTATGGTAACTTCCTGAAATACTAATATATCAACTTTGTTGTATTAATAGGTTAGTCATTCCCGCTAACTTTTTTTCATGATGCCGTGCGGGTGATTTTTGCGTCAACAAAATATCCACCTACCCAGCAGGCATGACAACCCTCGGATTGAAAAACCCGATGAAAAAAATGACACTGAAGGATGGAAAGGCGAGTA
>JAPORV010000107.1 GCA_026710055.1 Aestuariivita sp. | reverse complement strand
CCGAGTTTTCGGGCTAGGAGCCTGCGCCGTAGGAATTCGCGAAAGCGAAAATTCGATATCGCCGCGCCCTTGGCTGATCGATTGAGGCGAATATTGACTTATATTCAACGAAATCGATCAGCCAAGGGCGCGGCGGGAGCGGATTTGCAGCCGTGAATTCCTACGGCGCAGACTCCTAGGGACTCCCATCCCGCTCTCTGTCTCTGCGCGCGGCGAAGCAAAGTGATTCGGGGCATCCTGCCCCTCACCCCTGCGGGGCAGCGCAAGCGCTGTCCAAAACGGCAATACTGCCATTTTGTCGCAGAATCTTCCTCTCATGACTCCGACGCACGATTCGGACTCGGATCGGCACCAAAACGAGGATCATCACTATTTTCACCAATTTCTTGGCACCAAAGCTCGAACGGGACTATGCTTCCCCCGGATTTCCGATGGGGATGGCACCGATGTGCAAATCAGACAAGCCAAAACAGAGCGCTGTCGGGTCAAAATCGAGCCGAGGCGGTAAGCCCGAAAAAGCATCCACGCCCGAACCTGAAACAGGTTGGCGTTGGCCCTTGGCTGATCGCCCCCTGTCGATGACGGAATTCGCGAAGCGGGCGGCCGCACTCCAGAGCGAGCTTCGCTCGTCTATCGACAGCACCAAAATCATCCGGGCGCATCGCGACGGATGTTGCCGTGAACTCGACGAGTGTCCTTCAAGCAAGCGAAAAGAACCAACCGACGCTTTGAATGCGAGCCGGGAAGTCAACTCCGAAAACGAATCCGTATCCAGGCCCGAAGGCAGTTGGCGCTGGCCGCTGGCCGACCGCCCCTTGTCAAAGCAGGAATTTGCTGAGCGGGCCGCCGCGCTGCAGCGCGAGCTTCGATCATCGGTGGACAGCACCAAAATCATTCGGGCGCATCGGGACGGGTGCTGTTGCGAACTCGATGAGTGTTGCGACAAACGTGATGGGGGCGCTTAGGAATGAAGGTCTGCGTGATCGATGCCAGCATCGCGGTTAAGTGGCTTGTGAAAGAAGAATATTCAGCGGAAGCCTTGCAACTGCTTTACGGTGAAGCAACGCTCATTGCCCCGGAATTGATTTTCGCCGAGACAGCGAACGCACTTTGGAAAATGCAGCGGAGACGCGAACTCGATGTCGAACGAATGGAAAAGGCGGTCAACACCCTTAGATTCAGTCCGGTATATTTTCCTGTGTCCATGCAAGAGCTTTCCACGAGCGCGAGCAGAATAGCTGCCGAACTCGATCATGCGGTCTACGATTGCTACTACCTCGCGCTGGCCGTTCGCTCGAAGTGCACTTTGATCACGGCGGACAAACGTTTACTCAATAAGGCTCGGGATGCAGTTGGGCTGTCAGTGAGTATCGTGCATCTATCAGAAGCGGTGACCGTTTTCGGCCAAGGCTCGGATGCGAGCAATATGATTCATGAACCGATGGCTACACCGTTCGCAAGCGATGTGAATCTTGGTCAATCTCGGTTTGTTATGGGAGAAAAATCTTTTGCTGTCTCCGAAGTAATTAATTAGGCAGAACTAGGCGATTTTCTGTAGAGTGCCTTGATTGAATAGTTCTTGAAAGATGGGTTTGTCAGGGTAGCGCAAAGTCTTTTCTTTGAGGCAGAATGGCAGTACCCAGAGTGTTAGGCTGTCTGCCTTCCGGAACTGAAAATCTTCCAATGGATTCTCAAAAGTATCCGTTCGAGGATAAATCAAAACCAAATCCCCTTCTCCATCTAAATAGTTCTTCCCATATGCCAAAAGCTGATAAAAATCAGCTTGTGATAATCCGTATTTGTCAGAACTCGAAAACTTGCTGGCATCGATGAGTTTCCACTTGGTGTCAAGCACCAAACGAGGTTTGCCCTTTTTTCGTATCAGTAAATCAGGTTTCATGCGGAACCAATCATGGCCACGATGGCTAACCAAGGATTGTTTTTGAACCTGAGTTTTGAGAACAGCATTCGCCACTAATTGTCTCGCCAAATGCTTCGCAACAAAAGACTCAAATACTTTCTCCATTGGGAACAGCAGAGATGGTGCACTATGTTTCCCAACCCCGGTTAGGGGAGATTGATCCTCAAGTAGCAATCTGGTCCAAGCCAAGGCATCATGATAATGATCCATGCCACGATCAAATCTGACGCGCTGAAAATCTGAATTCACATTTTCAGATAAAGGAACATCCGTGAAGAAAAAAGCTAATTCACGAGCGAGTTTTTGATTTTCGTCCGAGCTGGATATAACCAATACTCTCTTCAGTGCGCTATGCAATAATCGGTTGACTGGTCGATTAGTCGTGAACTCATCATACTGGGAGAAAAAGCGATCTGCACGGAATATATTTTGACGAAGATGCTGTGCGATCATCAATTTGCCACGAAGTGAGAAAAGGTTTCCTTCTTGGATTGTATAGTCACCTCTTAGTCCTCGCTTAACAACATGCTCTATTGATCGTAATAATTCATAAATGAAAACTTCTAGTAGAGGCATTCTAGTCGCGCACAGTTTCGCATTCTCGGTAAGAATATGCTGGAAACCTCCTAAGCAGCGCAACATATCAATCAGAACTTTTCGCACCTCACCATTATCTTCCGCGTCCCTTCCAATCTTCGGCAACACTTCTATTTGCTCATCGTAAGGCATTTGAATAACGCCAACATAATTCAAAACTTGTATAACACGCCTCCCGTTTCGTTGTGTTAGCCGCAACCAAGCGCTATTTTGAGATTCGCTAGCGCGCAGTGCTTGCTTCTCAAGCCATTCGAAAACGGCTTGAGGCAGAGAGTTAACCTCCTTATCCGGGTGACTATCGGCCTGAGTCAACACATCATATTCATATATGGTCTTGTTTGCCATGGCTGGGTATGAATGTCAGTTCCAAATTTTCCGATAGATACCAACGTACGCTTCGGGGTGATTGAAAGCATCTTCCTGAATTCGGAAAATCTTCTTGATAGCGTACGAATCAATATCTTCCTCACCAAATATCGTGCTCAGATTGTGCCCTTGTGAATCAGTAGAGTCACCTTCAGTGATAAACTGAAATTGCTTGTTTTTCTTGTTGTCTGCTAAAATCAATCTTATCTTTTGCCAATCTTCAAAAAAGTACTCTTCAAGTAACGGTAGAACTCTTGTTTGGAAGATATTGGCGAGCGCACTGAGCCTGTCTTTTCCGTCCCCCTCTTTTTCCAAGGACATGAAATATGCATGCCCTATGCAATGATCTCGGTCATAAAGCACTTCTATGCGAGTATTGATCATTGTGAGCATTTCAGGTATGTTGATCTCCTGTCCTTTAAAATTGACACGCAACCCGGCTAGTGGATGACCTTCCTCGTCACTTGAGTCGGGCCGAAGCGGTATAAATTCAAAGCGCCTTCGCAAAGCTGTGTCCAGAGTCGCGAGAGATCGATCTGCGGTGTTCATTGTGCCGTAGATGTCTATATTGGAGGGCACACTAAACTGTCTTCCTGAATATGGAAGCGTTACAGGGATTGCGTTTTCTCTACCTTCTCGCTTGTCAGGTTCGATTAAGGTTATCAACTCTCCGAATATTTTACTGATGTTACCTCGGTTAATTTCATCAATCACTATAGCGAACCGGTCACACGTCTTTTCTTTTTCTTTTGCCATCTCGCATAATGATTTGAATATTCCTGGACGAATTTCATACTCGACTTCGTTGCACTTACCTTCTCTACTATCTTCTGATATCAGAACCGGTCTAAGACCTTCCACAAACTCCTCATAGCCATAAGACTGATGAAAGGTTGTAAAAAGGCACCTCTGACTATCGGAGCCATAGCCATAACTATCCTCAAGGATCTTACGGACTTTGTACGTTTTACCAGTTCCGGGTGGGCCGTAATAGATTCTGTTTATGCAAGTGATCTGTTGTGCTTCAACATTATTATTAATCTCAACAGAGGGCTTCACTGTAGGGCTATTTCCCGGGTTGCGCAAGATGTATTTTTCATAAAGTAACCAAGGTAATCTCATCCGATCTACAATGGCGTCGATGTCATCTTTACCAAGCATTTCTCCTTTAATTTCGTCAAGTCTTCGAAATATATTGGCATGTCGAAATGGACCATCTCTTCCAGAATTATTAAATAGTGCTTTATGTATCTCCTTTGCACAGTGCTCGCTGGCGACGCAGCTAAAATCAACAGGGAAGAAAACTGCCATGACTTGGTAGATTTTTAACCTTGGAGTCCGAGATGTATATCTTGAGATCTTCTCGATCAATTGCTCGAAAAATTTGTTCAACTCAAACTCTCGCTCGTTAGACAAATCGGGCAATGTTTTCATGGATAGCGCCGCAATCCAGTTACGAAATTCTGTATCTTCAATAGCTTTGTCTACTGAAATTTCTCCCTGTCCTCGAGAACTGATGGGATTGTCTGTCCAAATCCGTCGTTGAAATTCGTAGCTGGCTCTTTTATCAAGATCCGCTTCGCACACTTCGGCTAGAAAGTCATGCAATTTCATACGCCACTGAGGATTATAATGCCCTGAAGCTACACCTTCTTCGATTTCCGAGCATGCATTCCTCAGTTCATCAGAATTTGTCAGGTCAATCATTTTGTCAGCCCTCATTTATTCTATGTTTCGATACAACGCTGCTACTGCATCCATTTTGGCAGGCAGGCCCAAAGTATCACATCAACGCCCCATCTCGCCGCTAGCCTCGATTAGGAACGGGCCAGGCTCCCGGTAGCTTTGTTGGAGCAGAGCTGTCAGTTCTTCGGCGGTGTCGGCTTTGGCGGCGGGGACGCCGAAGCTGGCGGCCATTTTTGTCCAGTCGATGTTG
>JAPORV010000342.1 GCA_026710055.1 Aestuariivita sp. | reverse complement strand
AAGCCATCGAGGCAAACAAGCAATACCGCTACCTGCCCGATGCCGGCTTCGAGGAAGCAAAACACGACTCTGACGGGCATCCCGAACCCGAGCCCGAACTACCGCCCGACGATCAATCAGCCCCGCAAGCGGAAATTGCCGCCAACGAAAACCAACGCATCTTCGCCGGCACCCACCTGCAAGCCATCGCCCGCCTAGACTTCGACAACCCCCAAACCGCCACCACCGCCAAACGCCTACTCCGCCAAGCCTTGGCCCCCCACCTGGCCGGCAAACCCCTCAACAGCCGGGCCTTGTTCGCAAACACCAAGGCGTCCACCAATCCAGGCTGACTTCATTCTGCCGCAAGCGCTTGTACAACCGCTTGCGGGTTGTGGTTGATGACTGTCAGCAGCACCCGTGCCGCGCGGTCAGGCGTCCGCCGCCCCTGTTCCCAGTCCTGGATGGCGCGCGCATCGAGGCCGAAGCGATCGGCGAATTTTTGCCGGCTAAGCTTGAGCCGCTTGCGCACGGACAGAATCTGGTCGGCCGCTGGATTTTCGAGAATACGACAGGGAAGTTCCAGCTCCCCCCTTACGTGAGCCAGAACCTCACCCAATGCCTCCTCGAGCTCAAGCCCAATTTCAGTTCGTTCTTGCACCATCACCATTACTCCGTTCTCGTTTTATGGTTGCCACCAGCTGAGACAGGGTTTTCCTTTCTGCTGCCGTCAAGTCAGCGCGTTTCGCCTTCGCGAAGGCTCCGAGCATGTAAATCGCATCCGGGTTGGCAATCCAGAAGTAGACCACTCGAATGCCCCCCCGTTTACCCCTCCCGGAGCCAGCCCAGCGAATTTTGCGCATCCCTCCCGTGCCCGGCATAATCGGAGCGGACGCAGGTGCCGCAAGAACTGCTGTCTCAAGGCTTGTTCGCTCATCTTCGGACAGCAGCTTGCGTATGGCCCTCTCGTAGGCGGCGGTTAAATACAGATGCATAACCAGCTATTATGCGGCAATGCCGCGAAAAATCAACCGGCTTCGTGTGCCCGGCGCGCGACGGCTTCACCCAACTCAACGACACCACTGGCAGACAATCGTGGCCGCCGACAGTTGGCAGTGTCTCGCCATCAGTCATGACGCACTGCTTTGTCGCCCCTGCGAATACGAATAGGGGCTAATCTCCGGCGCAACCTAATTTCAGCGACTCAGTCAGCCCCGCTCCATGCGGCCACCGCGACACCGTCGCGATTTCGCAGCGGCTACAAACTGGCACAATATCGCAAACCTGTGGTATCGTCTGGTGATCAAAAATGAACAGTGCGCTATTGTGCGGCTTTACATTGTATTGGGCTTGAAGGTTGATGCAGGTAGATCCACACGATAATTTTATTTAGCCAAATTTAGCAGGAAAGTAATGAGATTAACACAATTAGAAATTGAAAACTTTAAATGTATTGGCGAAAAGCAAACAATTGATATTAAACCAATCACGTTGCTTTTTGGCCCTAATAGTGCTGGCAAAAGCACAGTATTTCATGCGTTAGATTACTTTCGGGATGTCTTGCAAGGAAATCTTGAAAATTTCCCAGTGCATAATAACGATCTAAGTAAATTTATTAGGATCAAAGCTAGGTCAAGAGTAGCGCTTGGTCTTCGAGAAGATCTTTTTCCAATTAATCAGTTTGATCTTGATGGAAATCATTTAGAAGCGTCGAATTTAAAAAATTTGTCGTTAAATTATATTGCTGGAGAAAGTGTATTTTCCGGCTCTGTCGATGAGGTAGGAGTAGCTATCGAGATCAACGCGGGCGAGAAAGCACCTAGCAAGATAGAGATTGAGATAAACAATCAGTTGGTGCTGACGATATTAAAAAGAATTGATTTTCCAGTCGACATATCTGTGTCCGGCACACATATACCTGTTGCTTTTTTGACAGAGATGTCAAAAGCATCTGGCAAAGCATCTGGCCATGAACTGCAAATCAACTTTGAGCACATATTATTTAGAGGATTAGATGATGATTTTCGAAGAAAAATTAAGCTTGAGTGGAAACACTTGGATAATGTATTCAATCTCAATGAATCTAAGAAAAATAGAGAGAAGAATAAGCGAGAGATATTGGCATCCCAAAAAATGCTATTAGATGAAATAGAAGAATACTTTGAAAATAATAAGATGAATTCCCCGTTAATGGATGAACTTGAAAAATTAGTACTCTCTTTTGATAAAAAACATTCAAAACTTGACCTATACAACTTTGATTTATTCAAAATTCATGAATTTGCAGAAAATCTTTATTGCTCTAATAAAGGTTTAGAGGATCGGTTTATATATTTCAAATTTGCCCCCTTCTCAGCAAAATCTGATCACGAGGGCAGAAAAAGCTGGGAGAGCAGATGCTCACGACTGCAAGCAATTTTAGTTGAACTTCTTGCAGGACCAATACAAACTATATTCGCCACTACGGAGTCAATCTTGCATGTAGATGCATTGCGCCAAGTTCCACCAAGTGATTTAAATTTTTTGAAATATGAAGATACCAAAGATTACTGGAAGCTATTTAATCGTAACGATGGAAGAGATATGGCAAGCCATGTTAATTCGGCCCTAAACTCAGAGCAAATATCTGTGGGTTATAACATTGAATTATTTCAAAGTAGAATAATTGAAGATAAAAGCGATTTCGCTCAAATTTTCGATGATGGAGGCGAGAGATTAAAGAAAAAGTCAGATTTTAAGAAGGCAATGAAGCTCTACAAGGAATTGCCAAGAGGCGATTGCTTTATTAAATTGCGTGACACTAAATCAAATATTCTACTTGACTTCAAGGAAGTTGGTGTTGGGGTATCTCAGTTGATTCCTGTAATTACTAGTATTTATTGTACAGATTTTGGCTTAGTGACAATGGAGCAACCAGAATTACACGTGCATCCAGCAATTCAGGTTGGTATTGGTGACTGGTTAATTCAAGGATCAACATCATTGGGGGAACTTCAAGGCACTTATCTCATTGAGACTCATAGTGAACACATACTGCTTCGAATATTGCGGCGCATTAGAGAAACCAATGAAGGTATTTTGCCAAAAGGTTTGCCAGAATTTACACCCGACGAATTCGCGGTTTTCTATGTTGAGAAACATGATGGTCAGACCAAATTTTCGAACTTAAGAATCGACAAATCGGGTGAGTTCATTGATAGATGGCCTCGAGGATTCTTTGAGGAAAGAGAAGAGGAGTTGTTCTAATGCATCATGAGTATGCAGTAGATCCCAAGGCTTTAGTGTCTAGTTGGGAAAATTGTCGTTACATATCTGAAAAGTTTGGCTTTGACCGAGGGCGAGTACTCTCCTTATTTCCTAAAAGATGGTTGAAAAATGCCTATGAAAAATTAGGTAGTGAAAAAGAAATTGGCGATGTGGAAAAAAAGAGAATTTCCCTCAAACTAAGTAAGCTAGCAAAGGAGTGCGCCATACCGTCTGGTAGAGGCTACGATCCATCTGAAGATTGGCTGCATAATGCGATCAATCAACAAAATCAAAAACCTTTCCATGCCATAATTATCAAAGAAAAAAATAGGGGAGATGATGACATTCTATCACTGAATGACATCGACGAATCGCATGAATTGATGTGCGCTAAAACCAACTACGAGTTATCTCGTAAAACAGAGAGCTTGCTGGCTGCATTCGCAGTACTTTTCAAATCCAGCGCTCGCATCGCATTTATTGATCCATATTTTGATATTTGCAATCAAGGTTATCGCAATTTTCTTGAAAGATGCTTAACATTTATTGATCAATTTAATCCGAAAGAAGATATAGATATCGCTATCCATTATGATGGAGAAAAAATCCATACAACTCCCAAAGAAGTAGGTAATAATTTTACTGCTAATTTCCATATCATCCCCAATCGATTAAATATTCAAATATTCGCGTGGGAGAAGTTAATTAATGGGGAAGATTTCCATGATAGATTTTTACTGACAAACAAGGGCGGAATGAGTATTGGAAGAGGATTCAAGCCTACGAAGACGCATATGACCACAAATGTGAGTCTTATGGATTCAAAAGACTCATTAAAGAAGCTCGATTCATTTTCATTGGATACGAAAGATTATAAATTGATTGAGTGCCCAATCAAGATATTTTCAGATGGAAGATGCTTATAATCGAAAGCAATAGGCCGCTCGGGCCTATCTACAATAACTTACTGTTCCAAACTTTGTCTAATGCAACTTGAACAGGCAGGATCTTCACATCATCAACCAGCGCTTCATGCTCGTCGAGGTAGATTGCGTCGCACTTCGTTTTGCCGGTGCCGAGGTGGGATTTGACTTTGTGCAGGCCGCGGTTGAAGCGGCGGTCCCAGCGGGTTGTGGCTTTGATTTCGATGGCGACGTAGCCGGTTGCGGTTTCGGTGAGGATGTCTACTTCGGCGCCGTGGTGGTCGCGCCAGAAGTGGAGTGGGTATCGGAGGCCGGTGTAGGACAGGTGGGCGCGGACTTCGTTCAGGATGAGCGTTTCCAGCAGGCTGCCGCGCTCCTCGTCGCCGACTGGGTAGGGGAGGCGGCCCGAGAGCGGCTGGACCATGCCGCACTCGAGCGGGTGGAACTTGTTATTACCTGACGCTTGCGCGGGCTGGCATTTTGCACACCTTGTCGGCAGATTTACCGGAAAAATGCCGACAAGGTGTGCAAAATCCCGGAATCTCAGTATTCATCCACTGCTTTTCTTTGGCCTTGGCCGTCAATCGGTCTCAACTAGGGAGGCGGCATCAACTGTCTCCGGGTAGAATCACGACCGATGCGCGGGAGGCTGGCATGGCGGAACAATTTGATTGCTTGATGCGGGAACACATCGATTT
>JAPORV010000141.1 GCA_026710055.1 Aestuariivita sp. | reverse complement strand
ATTTAGCGAAGATTGGTTGATTCAATGGAAATCTTGTAAGATATTAAGAAATTGTACCAAATATCGGAAATCTTCGTCAGAACAAACGCATCAGAAAAGTACATGTTTTCAATATTTTATCAGTGAATTTAGGTTTTTTTACAGACACTATGATATGGCCTAATGTGGAAAAGAAAGCAATCGACAAAAAAGTTTATCTATGGAATAGAACAATCATGAAATGCGACCATTGAGCTTAATTGATGACATACAGCACTGTCGAATTTGCGCTAATCAGTTTGCAATGACAATGACTAAACATGCGCCGAGACCGGTGGTATGGTTCACCAAAGATGCGGATTTGTTGATTATGGGTCAGGCACCTGGTATGAGAGTTCATTTATCCAGAAAACCGTTTACGGACCCATCTGGAGTGAGGTTGCGAACATGGCTCGGCTTGCGAGATGTCGAGTTTTATGATCGCAGGCGAATTGCCATTGTGCCAATGGCATTTTGTTTTCCAGGATATGATCAAAATAAATCAGATCTTGCTCCGCCTTCTATTTGTGCAAAAACATGGCATCCAAAAGTTATGAGTTTATTGGAGAATGTTTCTCTCAAGATAATTTTAGGAGGATATGCGCAAAAATGGTACTTGAACTCTGGTTCAAGTGTTACCGCGACAGTCGCGAATTGGGAACGTTATGCGCCAGAAGTATTTCCGTTACCGCACCCTTCGTGGAGAAATAATTCGTGGCTAAAAAATAATCAGTGGTTTGAAGAGGATTTATTGCCTGTCTTACGGTTGCGCGTGAGAGAGGTAATGAACAAATCTTCTGTTCGTGATTCATAATTGAATAGCTTGATATCTGTTGTGATGGCGTGGCTTTGTTATTACGAAGCGTGCGCACAAACGACCGGTGAGCGGATTTTGTGCATGTTTGATCGTTATTCTGTAATTCGTAATTCGGGAGAACGACGTTGGATTCGCCATCAAAATTTAAAGTGTTTGTTATTACTAAGAAAAAATGCTTTGTGCAAGCCTGTTTTTACCCCATAGGGATATCTCGTTCATGACAAAGAATTTATAGTCACGAATTTGAATCTCACTGTTTGATGTTTCAGTTGGACGTAGACACATTACACAGCAACATTGAAGTTTTGATTTTCATCAGTATTAGTCATTCTCAACGTTGATTCTTTGCGATAAATGCCAAACGTTCAAAGAGATGTACATCTTGTTCGTTCTTGAGAAGCGCGCCATGAAGTTTCGGAATTGCATTATTTGTGTTGCCTCTCAAGTCAGCGGCATTCAAGTCGTCAGCCAGTAATAGTTTAAGCCAGTCGAGTAACTCTGATGTGGATGGTTTCTTCTTGAGACCGCCAGTTTCACGAATTTCCGAAAACTGTGTTAGCGCAGCTGTAAGGAGGTTTTCTTTTATACCCGGGTAATGGACTTCAACGATTTTTCGCATTGTTTCTTCGTTAGGAAAACGAATATAATGAAAGAAGCATCGCCTTAGGAAGGCGTCTGGAAGTTCTTTCTCATTATTGGATGTTATGATAACAATTGGTCGGCTTAGCGCACGGATTGTTTTGCCTGTTTCGTAAACAAAAAATTCCATGCGATCAAGTTCTTGTAGTAGGTCATTGGGGAACTCGATATCTGCTTTATCGATTTCATCAATCAGAAGAACTTTTTTTGTTTTGCTTTCAAATGCTTCCCATAATTTGCCTTTTCGGACATAGTTTTTGATGTTGTGTACTCGCTCATCACCAAGTTGGCTATCGCGCAAACGTGACACGGCATCATATTCATACAAGCCCTGCTGAGCGCGTGTTGTGGACTTAATGTTCCATTCAATTATGCCCAATCCAAGTGCTTGCGCGACCTGCTTTGCCAATTCTGTTTTTCCTGTTCCAGGTTCTCCTTTCACAAGTAACGGCCGTTCAAGAGTGACGGCTGCATTGACCGCAATTGTTAGGTCTTCGGTTGCAACGTAGTCTTTGGTTCCTTCGAATTTCATTTGTCTTCACCTTATCTCAAAATGCAAGAGATTGCGCTCTTACTCTCTTCAGTAGTTCTGACTAGAATATTTATTTTTTATTTTCATATAGTTAAGAGTAATGAAAATTATTTTCCGCAAAGTTTTACACCAGAATTATGATTTTTTGTTATTTTTGGAACAGTTTTTCTATTTCTCCAGAGACTTAGTGCTTGAATAACTCTCGTTACTGTTTACCCGAGTTAGTAGGAATGACTATACTCTCTTTATTGTGTAGTGACATTTCCAATTTCATGCTGTAGATGTCACTTCAATTATTTAGAATTGGATCTCATGTGTGCTAAATCATAGAGTATAGGAAATGCCAAGAGAGCAGAGATGAATAAAGAATTTTTTCTTCCAGATGATTATTGTCCGGTTGAAACTGAACCATTTATGAACGAGCGTCAGTTAGAGTATTTTCGATGCAAATTGCTTAAATGGAAAGAGGAATTGTTAGAAGAAGGTCGTGAGACCATTGAGGGTTTGCAAGGGGGAACACGTAATATTCCTGATGTTGCAGATCGGGCGAGTGAAGAGACGGATCGATCTTTGGAACTAAGGACACGAGATCGTCAAAGAAAATTAGTAGCAAAGATTGATGCTGCTTTAGAGCGTATTCAAAAAGGAGAATATGGATATTGCCAAGTTACAGGCGATCCAATTTCGCTTAAAAGGCTTGATGCGCGTCCTATCGCGACAATGAGCCTTGAAGCGCAGGAGCGGCATGAACGTCGTGAGAAGGTTCATCGAGATGATATCCGAGAAAAATAACCTTTCGGTTGGTGCAGGTATAGGTATTTTTTTTGGGGGCAGGTTTAGGTTGTAGAATGAAAATAACCGGTTATTGCGTTTTTGAATCTTCTTAAAGTCAAACGATGTCCTTACATGGTCTTGAGGTTAGGGTTATCGGTGGTGGAATTGGTGGGTTTGCCATTGCAACGATTCTTGCCCAGCGAGGTGCAAAGGTAAAATTATTTGAACAATCAGCGGCGTTAAGAGAAGTGGGCGCAGGACTTCAGATTAGCGCAAATGGACAATGTGTTCTGAAAGCAATGTCTCTGCTGGATCAAATTAATCATTATGTTTCAAGTGGCACAAAACTGATAGATGGTTATTCCGGCCGCACTTTGTCAGTAGTAAGGTCACCTAGGACAGGAAACACATGGTATGTGTATCGGCCTGATTTGTTGCAAGCGCTACAAGTTGCTGCCTTAAAGGTAGGTGTGTTTGTAGAACTCGATCAGCAGGTTACGCCAAAGACCTTTGACAATCAACGTCATGTTGACTTGATTGTTGCGGCTGATGGTGGGCGAAGTCTGTGGCGAACGTTTGTAGACGGTCCTACTGCTCAAAAGTTTTCTCGTAAATTGGTATGGCGTGCTCTTGTGAACTGTGAGTCGCCGATTGCGGTAGGTGAATCTGCGAATCTGGTGATGAACAATCGTTCTCATATTGTAACTTACCCTATTCAGCAGGGAAAGCTGATGAACATTGTGGCGGTTGAGAGTCGTCGTAACTGGGCATCAGAAAGTTGGAATCAGGTTGGTGATCCAGAAGAGTTTCGAAATACCTTTGCGAATTTTAAGGGTGTGACAGAGCAGTGGATCAGTGCTGCAAAAAAAGTGCATTTATCGGCCTTACATGTACGGCCTGTCGTTCGACATTGGTATCGTGACAATGTTGCATTGCTGGGTGACTCAGCCCATCCAACACTGCCATTTATGGCGCAAGGGGCCTGCCTTGCTTTAGAGGATGCTTGGATTTTATCTGATGCGCTAGATCAAACCGGTTCTGTATGGAGAGGCTTACAGCTTTATCAGTCCGTGCGGTGGCAACGAGTTAAGAAGGTTGTTGAATTGGCGCGGCGAAACGCATTTTTGTTTCACTTAAGTCGACCATGGAATCTTGGTACACAGCTGATAATGCGAATGGGATCAAATACTTTGGCGCAGCGAATGGAGTGGGTTTATGAATACAATGCAACAAATGCGATTTCGTCTTTGTTGGAGCGAAGTAAATCAAGCTGAAATGTGTCTATGAAAAGCCAGTCAAGCTGGTTATCAATAACCAAGCAGACTTCAACGTGTCATTGCTTTTAGCTATTTCAAGAATGTTCGAATAGATCATTTCGGTTTTCTTGTTGATCTATGAGAATGATATCCAATTTATTTGAAATTTAGGTTTAAAATTCCAAGTTTGGCGCATTCGTTATAAAATAGACACTCAAATAATAAAGTTATCACCGATTCATAATTTCCACTAGGATATTTAATTTTTCATTTTCATATCAGTTATGAGGATCAAAAAATTATTTTTTGTAAAGTTTCTATGCCGGAATGATGACTTTTTTGTTATTTTAGGCACAGTTTTTCTTATTATTTTAGAGACTTAGTGTTCGAATGACTCTCATTACTTTTTATCTGTATCAGCGGGAATGATTGACCGATTCAGCTTTGGACTTGAAATAATCATTGTATTATCAAGTCATGTCCTCATTCTGATGATGATCCCACACTTTAATAACGATGTCATATCCGCTTTAATCAAACGGTGATGGTGGTTTTATCGTATCCATATCAAAAGGGGGTGTGGTTCTCGTATGGTGTGGGACGAATTTTATACACCATTGATATGAAACGATCATTATTTGTCGAATTTTGCTCATCACGCAAGATTCGCCCGATTTTGCGAAAATTCGTCAGATCAATCTACATTTTTCCCTATCCGGCCTTTTTCGCCGCTGCTATCTGCTTTTGTTGGGAATGTGGTAGAGTGCTCCCATACTTCAAAAAAACTGTCTTCAATGGGAGACAAGAAAGAAACACTCTGATGACAATCATGCCCCAC
>JAPORV010000471.1 GCA_026710055.1 Aestuariivita sp. | reverse complement strand
GGCGGTCCGGAACCGAAGACGCCCGCATCAAATTAAAGGGGCTTCACCCGTCAATGCAATGATTTTGGAGCGCTAGCTAAGCGTATAATTCCCCATTAAATCAATCTCATTTCCGAGATGAAACGTGATGGTGATTTGGGCCATCCATGCATGTGGTCGGAATGGCTCAAAGTCAAGGTCTTTTGCGCACGGGTTATCGCCACAAAGCAGTTTCGGCGTTCTTCCTGCATCTCTCGGCTTGCCATCCCTTTTTTGATTGCCGCCCAGCTTGGCAGTTGTTCCTCCACGAGACCAACAAGATAAACATGATCAAATTCCATTCCCTTGGACGCGTGAATCGTAAAGCAGGGAACTGCGTCATCGGGAGGTTTTGGTGATTTAGATATAAGGTCAAGCTCTTGAAGCATGAGATGAAGCGTGACTTCTTCTCGACCATGCTTCGCGGTTATTTCGCTAACGAGATGAAGCCATGCGTTTTTTTCTTCCTCATATTCATCATAAGCGCCTTCAACATTCGGTCTTGCATCTGAAAGTCCATCCAGCCAGGCGAAAGCGTCATCTTGAAAATTCCCAAAGTCCAATCGGTCCACCAGTTTTGGCACCAATGAGTTTTCAATAAATTGACGCGTAGGCATTTTCAACTCTTTGCAATTTAAAACGGAGATTGCCCAGCCGCGCAATAAATCAATGTCTTCCGCACTGGCATGGGAAGCAATGTCTTTAACGCTGAGGTCTATGCCTTCAATTTTAAAAAACGCCTTGCAAATGCTTCTTAAGTGTTCACGACTGGTGCGCGAGTTGGCCAGCCTCAAAATGGAATGCAGCCACCGCAATGAGGCGCCTCCAAATTCGTTTTTTCGCAGGGGAAGATAGCCTTTCACGCCTCTTTCACCTAAAGATTCCACAATTTTCTCCAATGTTTTTTTTGCTCTTGCCAATACGGCACATTTTGAGCGATCATCAACTGATTTTTCAGAAATATTTGCGGCAACCCAATTTGCTTCATCAGAAAAACTGTCAAATCGCTTTATATTTACAACTGAAGTGTTGTCAGGCTTTCTGCGGGCTTTTAATGGGCTTTTGCAAGCGTATCGACTGAAATTATTTGAAATAAGATTGTTGGCCAAATCGACGATCTCTGCGGGACAGCGGTAATTCTCGGGAAGTTGCCGCAATTCCATTGAAAACTCTTTCTGGAGCTCCCATAGGCGTTCGGAACTAGCACCATTCCATTGATAGATGATTTGATCATCGTCAGCCACAACAAAAAGATTCCTGGTTGCCGGATTAACAATTTGCTGTAGCATTCCATATTGAGAAAGGTTTGTGTCCTGGAATTCGTCAACGCATATATAAGGATAAATTCTCTGTATTTGCTTCCGAACTCCAGGGTGTTCTTTTAGAATTTTCAAGGATTCGGATATCAAACCGGGGAAATCAAGTGAGTTTCTCTTGATCATTAATGATCGATAGTGCCGATAGATTGCTGACAGCATCTCGGATTCGGCAAAAGAGTTTTTGCGCAATTCGCGCAAGGCTTTTTCGGGAGAAATGTCATTTTCAGAAAGGCGGTTGACAAGCGGTAGAAGCTTCTCGCTTGTTTGGTCAAAATGGTTCATGTTCGCCATATCTATGGCCTCATCGAGAAGTGAACGCCTGTCGGCATCTTCAGACAGGATGATAAAATCCGGCCTCAGACCAATATGGTGACCGTGTTTTCGCAGCAAATCGGCTGAAAACGAGTGAAAGGTTGTTAAAAGGGTCCGGTGTCCGGCATTTGGAACGAGTGCGGCAATTCTATCGCGCATTTCAGTCGCCGCTTTATTGGTAAACGTCAAACCAAGTATCTTGAAATATTTATCTGGAGTGGCATTAATCATTCTGGCAATGCGATATGTCAACACCCTTGTTTTTCCGGAGCCTGGCCCCGCCAATACCAGAAGCGGTCCATCCTCCCAATTGACAGCATGGTATTGGCTGTCGTTGAGTGTTGAAACATCAAGCATCACGCGGCACTCCTCGCCAATTTTCGGGCACGCTCAATCACGTCTTTAATCAATTCCGGAACACCTTCTTGACCTCGGTTAATTATCTCTTCCGCAACGATCAATGAGTTGCGCGTCTTGGCTCCTTTTTTCTGGGCCCTTAGAACTTGCCGCCAATGTTCAATGGTGCCATTTTCGGCATCAATGTTACCCCTCTTTTGATCTGCGATCGTAGCTTTATAAATCTCGCCAAAACCCTCCATGCAAAGAAACACTTCCATGGACCCGTGCTCAAGCATCTGAATGTGATCCTCCTCATTCCTGGCATTAAGATGCTCGCGAGCAGAATTTACATATTTTTCTCCTGCTTGATCTTTGTCAGCCAGCATCAGCCATTCAATGCCAAGCTCGTCGGCAAGCTTGATAAACTTCTCTACACCAACCGTTGAATATTCGATGCAGGAAATTCCATCGGCATGCAGGTCGTGACCCAAGGCACGGCAGCACTCAAAGATAAGCGGCACTTCTGTTTCGCCTTCAACCAGCAACCAGCAGCGTGAAAACAACAAGCTGCCTCGCATGGAGCGTACGTGATAATCGAGCTTTTTCAATTCATCATCAGTTAGCGAGCCTTCATTAAGTTTATGTACTGTTACTTTGCCATTCTTTCTTCGAAATCTACGTATGTTTTTAAGCGGTACACTTGCCAGTAAATCGCCGGAGTGGGTTGTGATTAGTTTTTGTCCGGAAATCTGTTTCAACATCTCGCCAACTGTTTTAATCGCGGAAGGATGAAGGTGGGCCTCCGGTTCCTCTAAAGCTAAGATAGGTTTGGCGTTCTCCCTATAACCTTCCTGCAATTGGCTCTGAAGGAAAGCATCAAACAAGCAGATTACAGCCAGACTCTGTGTGCCACTTCCATGCCGTGCAATTGGAATTTGCGCACCGGTTTTTGATGATAAATTTATCTGAGTGCGAGATAAGACATCGAATACTTTGGATGGAACGGCTTCAATCGATACTGGATCGGAATCACCATGAGGCAGCAATTCCGCCGTATTTTTTAGCCTGTCTTTAACGTTTTCAAATGCTGTATGATGATCTAATACTAACTTGTTGAGTTCAAGCAGAGCTGATTCAAGTTCTGCTCTTGTTTCCTCATCAAGTTCCAATGCGCGAACAAATGGTCTCCAAAATTGAGATCTAGGACGAAATTCTTGAGCCGCATCACGCAGTGAAGAAAGATAAAAGGTTGGGATTAACTGCTGAAGATTAATTAGAAGGCGTGGGTTCTTTGCTGGAGTCAGAATATTGCCCGCCAAGTCCAGGAAATCATAGTCCGTTGCATAGTTATTAAGCGTCTGATCAAACCGACTGGTTATTCTCAATGTTATACTTCTTAAACTGTTTTTATCAATTTGCTCTGCATCAGACAGGATTTGTGAAATTTCATCTGACCACTCACCTTCTCTCCTTTCCGCAAATGTCAACGTGATAACAATTGGTTCCGCTCTCGAGGGGTCGGAGGCCGCATCGGCCAAATGGTAATCATATTCCTCAAAAACTGCGCTTTTTCGTGTCAATGAACGCGTTAGACATAACTTGAGGGCATCGAGAATTGACGATTTGCCCGCATTGTTTTCGCCAATAAGCACACAAAGTTCATCAAGTGGCAGTGTCAGGTCTTCAATACCGCGAAAATTCTCTATCCGTATTTCCGTAAGCAACATAAATTCGCTACCCAATCTGCCAATTGCAAACATATCGGTGCAGCAACAACATAAGCTTTTGGTCGTTCATGCGGCATCCCATCCATCAGAAAAGTTACTTTAACACTCGCTTTTTTGCCGGTGTAGTGGCCAATCTCATGCCTGATCATTGCCGATGTCAAGCGCGGTTGTCCCAAAGTATGATCTGATGACCAGGGTTGGGGACGCTCTTTCGATTCTGCCACCCTAAACTGGCGGCGGTTTTGCCGCATTTCAAAGGCTATCGGTTAGGTGGCGCCAATCTGTGGTGCCATGAATAATCACCCGGCTATGTTTGTGATCCGTGTTCATCAATTCCAGATTGCATTCCTGCACCTCCCGCCCCAACAGCGTCATCATCTTGAGGGGGTGCCATCCCACTCCAGGGCATCCAAATGAATTCCAATACCTGCCACAGTGGCGTTTATCTCTTTTTCCGAATGCGCGGCGGGAAACCTCCGAAAGAACAGTTCGGAAACTCTCTGCTTGTTTCCATTGGGGAGTCTCTGTAAACCTATCACCCACCTGAAGATGGCACCTGTTTTCAGGTTTTCGCGCTGAAAATCACTCAGTTCGGAAATGGGAAACCGCGCCTCCTCCGTTGGCGGCAGCTCACCTGTGGTGACATTGACAAGCCGCGCAACGAATTCTTCACCTTTTATGGCCTCTACACTCCCCTCCCACTCCATCAGGGGAGTCAAGGACCGCGTCTCCAATCTTGATGAAGAATTCCGAACTGTTCGAAGCTGCATGGGTTGAAACAAATCATCTATAAGTTCACTTCTGCAATTTGAATAACTCGTGGAGTCGCGCGCAAGTGAGTTATTAGGCTGACCGCTTCCGGTGTTTGGTTTCCCGCCATTAATGAAATCACTCGATATGCGCTTGCAATCATCGATGAAGTTTTTCTTCAGCTCGAAATCCATTGACTCCCCTTCAGAGTAAACCGTTTCTTTGTTTCTGCCGTCAAAGATGTCCTGGAAAGTCAGTGATTGAAGCGTCATTTCAGGCAAGCTCCATTGATGATTGAGTCAGACTCGGCAATTAGCTTTTTGAATGAATTAATCAATATTTCAACAGCTGGCAATGCGGTGGTCACCTCGTGTTCGCTAAAAACTTGCATTTCACGCATGAACTGTAAAGTGCGACCTTC